>JAUNNO010000088.1 GCA_030531425.1 bacterium | reverse complement strand
TTAAAATTTGAATTTAAATTTGTGCAATGTTAATTTTTGAATGTTCGATTTATAATTCTAAAAAACGAACATTTGTTATTTGATAAATTTTTAATATTATTTTCAGAATTAATTATAATTTTATAAATCTAAACCTCTGAAAATCGTTTTTAAGACATTTTTATATTATTCTCATAACTCTAATCATCTAAAATTATTAAAACTTTATTTTACAATTACAAACATCTTGATATTATAAAACTTATATTGAATTATTATAAGATTTTTATACATATTTATTATAATAATATATAATTTTAAATGATTTATATAAATCTATGTAATAATTGCAGCAACTTGGATTCAGCTCAAAAATTGCTAAAAAAACGACGCACGAGAATCGATTTTAAGCCGTTTTTAAAAATTAGCCATATAGTTTGTTGTCTAAAAAATAAGGCTATTTTAAGACGAATCGCTAAAATCGTTTTTAAGGCTTTTTTTTATTAAAGTAATATAAGTTGTTGTTTAAAATATAAGATCTAATATAAGAATAAGTATCAGGACTTGGAGGGATACTTGAACCAGGTATTCTATATTTTACTCCTACTCCTTTTTGCACAAAACTTTGATTTTGTGCAAAGTTGTATATTCCTTTTTATAATACTTTTGATTCATATACCTCTGCCTTTCCTATGTTGTTATTTAGAAATTTAAGTATTTCCAATTAAATCATTATTTTTTTAATAATATTTTTAATCTCATTAATTTTATGTTCGTTAAACTTTTTATCAAATTTTAATTCTGTTTTTATATTTATAAAATATTTAATATTTTATTATTTAAATTCTATAATTAAAATTTTATAAAAATATTATTTATATTCCCCTACTTCAACATAATTTACATTAAATTATATTTATATCCAACAAAAACTAATGCAAATAAAACCAAGTTAATAGATGTAATCAACACAAAATGTTGTTTTCTTTGCGAAACTAGATTTGCAAAAAATTCTCTTATTAGGGCATTTGTATAAAAATACCATTTAGTTTTACTTCCCATACCTTCACAGTCTATTCCTTCATTATTTGCAATAACACCACTTCTAAATACATGATAATTTGTTGTAGAAAAAACAATTTTTCCGTCTTTATTTATTTCATTTATTTTATCTTTTGAAAATTTCATATTTTGTACTGTATTTGTAGATTGGTTTTCTATAATAATATTTTCTTCATTAATATCATTTTTTAACAAATATTTTTTCATTGCTTCTGCTTCTGACATTACTTCATCTTTCCCTTTTCCACCTGAAGGTATAAAAATAATGTCTTTTCCATTTTCTTCTTTTTGCTCTTTTGCAAATTGAATTGCTTTATCAACTCTAGCTTTTAAAATTGGAGTTAATGTTCCATCATCTCTCATTTTAGTTCCTAATATAATTATAAAATCTTTATCATAATAAGGCTTATGATTAGCTGCCATGATATTGCAATATAATGTTGATAAAGTTATGCAATAAAAATAGCATAAAATGGAGTTTAGCCCAATATCAACAAACTTTTTGAATGCATATGCAGAATTTAGAAATTCTATGTTTTTCTCAATTTCAAATATAACTTGACTTGCTACTGCTCCAATTACAATCATTATTCCAAATATAATACCTAATAAATTATGAAATTTAAAACCTTCTTTTCCTATCAAAAATAAATTTGTTATAACACTATATATTGCAAGTACAATAATTAAAGGCAAAAGTAATAAAGCAAAATAAGAAAATGAATTTAAAGTATTACTATATAAATCATTAATACTTGTTAAATTCCAATCTTTAAATAACAAAATAACTTGTCTAAATATATTTATAATTAAAAATAAAACTAATCATAAATTCATTATAATAGAATATGAATATTTTTTCTTTTTATATTGATCTTTTATATACAATAAGCAACCCCAAGCTGTTTTTGATAAATACAAGATTAAAATTATTTGAATTGTTAAGCTAAGTTTTATATTACTAGTTTTGTCTATAACAGCCAAAACTACAACGCTTACTATAAATAGTAATACACTAACAATACCGTAAATTCTTTTTCCCATTCATAAATTTTCCTTTTATTATTAATTTATTTTTTATTTAATTATTTCTCTATTTCATATATTGCTGTTAAATTATTTTCTTCTTCATGATTTTTTTCAAAAAATATTTCTTTATTATATTTAATTTTATTATTTTCTAAACATAATTCTAATAAATATAAAAATATTCCAAT
>JAUNNO010000039.1 GCA_030531425.1 bacterium | reverse complement strand
TACTCCAAATGTTGGCATCTGTGGTTGCTCTGGTGCTATTGGTGCTTGTGGTAATTCTACTCCAAATGTTGGCATTTGTGGTGGCTCTGGAACTGTTGAGGATGATACTGTTCCTTGTTCTTTTAACATATCATCGGCAAATATATCAAAAGAATTTTCAACAGGAGATGGTGCTGGTGATAAAAATTGATTAGATTCAGCAGAACCCCCAAAATTTAACTGACTAAAGTCATTTACTTTTAAATTTTCATTACTTTCATTATTCATTTTTTCTTCTCCCTCCTTTTTATGTATATCTGGAACTGATTTTTCTTTTTTATTTTCAATTATTTTTTCTATTTCTTCGTCTGTTTTTCTTACAGTCATTCTTTCATTTATTATTTTGTCAAGCATTGAATTTTGATCTAATATAGACTTAAGTTTTAATAGGGATCTAGCATGCCTTTCCGAAATTTTATTATCTAATAATGCATCTTGAACTTCGTCAGATAAACTTAATAATCTTATTTTATTAGCTACTGATGATTGACTTTTACCTATTTTTTCTGCCAACCCCTCTTGAGTCAAATTACCCAAATCAAGTACTTTCTTATAGCTCAAAGCTTCTTCTATTGGGGTTAAGCTTTTTCTTTGTAAATTTTCTATTAATGCTAACTCCGCACTTTGCTTATCATCTAATTCTTTAATTATTGCTGGAATTGTTTCTAAACCAGCTAGAACACTTGCTTTATATCTTCTTTCTCCTACTATTATTTCATACTTATCTCCGATATGTCTAACAACAATAGGCTGAATAATACCATGTTTTCTTATTGAATCAGATAATTCTAATATTTCATCTTCATCAAATTGAATTCTAGGCTGAAATCTATTTGGTAAAATATCATCTATATCTATTTCAATAATTTTTGATGAATCTATATTCACAACGCACCTCCTTTTATCCTAAAATTATTTTACAACTTTTTGGGAAATAAAGCAATAGTTTTTGGGAAATAACAAAAAAAGCCTATAATGGCTTACTTTTAATAATATTATATTCCCTGGGAAATATTTTGGGAGTACTAAATTTTTTTTGAATTTTTATTAAACACCTATTACTATTTTCTATTGGTAATTTAAAAGTAATAAATCCAGTTTGCTTACACTTTAAAATATTTAAAGCATTTGTGTAATCTGGCTCACTTGTAATATTACCTTTCATAGCAATAAAATAATAATCTTTTTTTACCAAATTTATTCCCAATTCTAATAAAACATTTAAAGGGGCAACAGCTCTTGCTGTAACTATATCAAATTCTTCTTTATGTTTTGTTGAATAATTTTCAATTCTATCATGAATTGCACAAATACCCTCTAAATTCAACTCTTCTATTACTTTATTTAAAAAATTAACTCTTTTATTTAATGAATCAACTAATACAATATTTAAATTTGGGTAAAATATTTTAATGACTATACCAGGAAATCCAGCGCCACTACCTAAATCACATAAAGTATCATATTTATTTAAATCTATTATTTTAGAAATTGTTAAAGAATCATAAAAATGTTTCAAATACACACTATCAATATCAGTTATTGCTGTTAAATTCATCAATTTATTATATTCTATTATAAGATTATAATACTTTTCTAATTTATCAAGTTTGTCTTTTGTTGCGCAAATCCCAATTTTTTCTAACTCAATTATAAAATCATTTTGATTCATAAAAATATTCCTTCTTTATATATACCATCAAAATTGATATATCAGCTGGATTTACTCCACTTATCCTAAGTGCTTGACCTATAGAAGTAGGTCTTATTTGATTTAGTTTTTGTTTTGCTTCACTTGCTAAATTATGAATTTTATAATAATCAATATCTACAGGTATTTTTTTATTATCTAAATCTACCATTTTTTTAGCAGATTCTACATCTTTTTTTATATATCCTTCATACTTAATACTTATTTCTACTTGTTCTAAAATATCATTTGAATATTCTTTATTTAAAAATTTTGTAATCATATTTATTTTTACTTCTGGTCTTTTTAATAAATTATATAAAGTTATAGAATCTTTTATTTGTATTTTAAAATTTTCATTCAAATAATCAATGACTTCTTTTTTAGGAGTGATTTTTGTTGTTTTCAAATAACTAATCAAATTATTTATAGATTGTTCTTTTTGCAAATACTTATCATATTTTTCTTTTGAAACTAATCCTACCTGATATCCATATTTTCTTAATCTTAAATCAGCATTATCATGTCTTAAAAGAAGTCTATATTCTGCTCTTGATGTTAAAAGCCTATATGGATCAATAATTCCTTTTGTTACTAAATCATCAATTAAAACACCAATATATGCTTCATTTCTTTTTAATATCAAAGGCTCTTTTCCTTCCAATTTTAACGATGCATTTATTCCAGCAATAAGTCCTTGACAAGCAGCCTCTTCATAACCACTTGTACCATTTATTTGTCCTGCAGTAAATAAATTTTCAATAACTTTTGTTTCTAAAGATTGTTTTAACTGTTTAGAATCTATTGCATCATATTCTATAGCATATGCATATTTATTAATTATTGCATTCTCTAATCCTGGTAGGCTATGCACCATTTTCTCTTGAACATCTTTTGGCATACTTGTTGAAAAACCTTGAATATATATATCATCATAATATATACTTTCTGGTTCTAAAAACAATTGATGTCTTTCTTTATCCGCAAATCTTACTATTTTATCCTCTATTGAAGGGCAATACCTAGGCCCTACTCCCTTAATATCAGAAAGACCGCCATACATACTTGATTTATTTAAATTATCTTTTATTATTTTATGGGTTTCTGGCATTGTATAAATTAAATGGCAAGGAACTTGTTTAGCTTTATCATAATATATTTTATTATCAAAACTAAAAGTCCAATAAGTATCATCACCATACTCTTCTTTAGTCTTAGTAAAATCTATAGAACTTTTTTCTATTCTTTGAGGAGTACCTGTTTTAAGTCTTATAACATTAAATCCATATTCTTTTAATTTATCACTTAAATGATTACTTGGTCTTTCGCCATGAGGTCCTTTTCTTGTTCTAGTATCTCCTATTAATATATCTGATTTTAAATACGTACCAGTTGTAAGAATAACTGAACTACTATATATTTTTTCACCATCACTTAGACAAATACCTTTTACTTCATTATTTTCTATTATTAAATCCTCTACTATGGCTTCTTTTATATCTAAATTTTTAGTTGAATTTAAAGTCTTTAACATATTCTTAGGATATGTTATTTTATCTGCTTGACAACGCAAAGCACGTACTGCCGGCCCTTTTGCACTATTCAACATTTTTATTTGTAATAAACTCTTATCTGCATTACGTCCCATTTCACCGCCTAAGGCATCTATTTCTCTTACTACAATGCCTTTTGCACTTCCTCCTATAGAAGGGTTGCAAGGCATATCTGCAATATTTTTTATATTTCCAGTTACTAACAATGTTTTATGTCCTATACGAGAGGTTGCTAAAGCTGCTTCACAGCCTGCATGTCCTCCACCTACTACTATTACCTCATACATTTTTATCACATCCATTATTTTCTATTTTCCTAAACAAAATCTACTAAATAATTGATCTATTAACTCATCACTATAAGTTTGTCCTATTATTTCTCCTAAAATAGACCAAACTTGTTTTAAATCTATTTCTACCATATCTATTGGCATTTTTTCTTTAATACCCTGTTTTACTGATTTTAATGATTCTAAAGATTTTTTTAATAATGAAATAGATCTTGCACTACTTAAATAAGTAAAATCACTTTGTTCTATTTTTTCTAAATTAAACATTTCTTTAATTTTATTTTTTAATTCATTAAGTCCCTTATTTTCTTTTACTGATATTGATACATAACTAGGTAAAAGTTTTAAATCCAATTTATTTTCTAAATCAATTTTATTAACTATTATTATTTTATTTTTATTTTCTAACTTATTTAATATTTCCTTTTGACCCGTGGTAATTTTTTCATTATTACTTAACACATAAAGAATTAAATCAGCTTCATCTATTAAATCTATACTCTTTTTTACACCAATACTTTCAACTAAATCATTAGTTTCTCTTATTCCTGCTGTATCTATCATATTAAGTAATATACCATCTATTTGTAAATTTCCTTCTACTATATCTCTTGTTGTTCCAGCAATATCTGTAACAATTGCCTTATCTTCATTTAATAACCTATTTAATATACTACTTTTTCCTACATTTGGACTACCTATTATAATTGTTTTAATTCCTTCTTTTATTATTTTACTATCTTCTGATTTAGATAAAATATTTTTTATTTCACTTTCTATCTTTTCTACAGAATTAAGGATCATATCAATTGTAATTTGTTCTATATCTTCATATTCTGGATAATCTATATTAACTTCTATATTAGCAAGCATTTCTACTATACTTTGTCTTAAATCTTTTATTAATTTTGAAACTTCACCATTAACCTGGTTAATTGCAAGTTTTCTTGATTTTTCTGTTTTAGAATTAATTAAATCCATAACTCCTTCTGCTTCTATCAAATCTATTCTTCCATTTAAAAAAGCTCTTTTTGTAAATTCACCAGGTTCTGCAAGTCTACAACCATTTAATAATAATAATTCTAATACTTTATTTGTTATAGCAATACCACCATGGGTATTTATTTCAACTACATCCTCTCTTGTAAAAGTTTTAGGAGCTTTCATAACGCTAACCAAAACTTCATCTATTATTGAACCCTCTTCTACAATATGTCCATATGTTATAGTATGACTATTTACTTTTGTTAAATCTTTTCCCTTAAATATCTTATTTACTATGGAAATGGATAAATCTCCACTTACCCTTATTGTAGAGATTGCTCCAACTCCTAAAGTTGTGGAAATTGCTGCTATTGTATCATTCATATACTTCCCTCTTTCTTTTATTTTTTTAATTCAAATATTTTACAATAATATATTGCCATTTAAATATATTTCTATTGAATTATCTCCATTCAACTATATGGAATAATTGAAATTAACATATTAAAAAAATTATATATAATATTATTATCAGAACAATATGTATTAATTATCGTATATTATAAATTTATACAAATTATCCATTAAATCACTTCCAACGTGTGTATTATATCAAATATTTTAAAAAAAATATACTTTTATTTTTTTTATTGATTATTATTAATTTTTGATGTATTATTATTTTGTAGGATGGTGTACAATTTGAATAAAAAAGTAAGCGTTTTCTTATGTATAATTTTTATTATATCAATAATTTCTACTGTAATATCTAGCTTTTATATAATAAAAACAAACAGAAATTATGAAAAGGTTAAGCAAGAAATAAATCAAAAGCAAAAAGAATTAGCAAGAAAAATTAATGAAAATAAAAATAGTGAAAATGAAATTAAAAATTTAGAAATCAAATTTAAAGACGAGATTGAAGAACAAAATATATGGATAGATATAAAAGAAAAGATAAATCATGCTTTATTAAATTAACAATTACATCTATTTTTACTATTTTATTGTTTGCTTTAACTAGTTATAATATTTTTAAATGCTTAAATACTGGAAAATCAATTTCAAAAAACAAAAAAGAACTTATAATTATTAAAAAAGAATTAAAAAAACAAGAAAAGAATAAGATTGATTTGGAAAATCAAATCAATAATTTAAATAATTTAAAACAAAATATTGAAAACCAAAAAAAAGAAACTTTTGAGCTTGCTAAAAAATTAGAACTTAAAATTATGAATAATGAAACAAATTATAAAATTGCTTATATCACATTCGATGATGGACCCTACTATTTAACTTACAAAGTCTTGGATACATTAAAACAAAACAAAATCAAAGCGACTTTTTTTACGATTGGTTTAGGAAAAGAAAGTTGTTATGACAATAATAATGAAGATTGTACAAAATTATATAAAAAAATTGTTAATGAAGGTCATACCATTGCAAATCATACATATTCACATGCAATATTTAAAGGATTATATGAAAGTCCTAATGCTTTTATAGAACAAATAAAAATGCAAGAAAATTTGATTAAAGAAAAAACGAATATAACAACAAATATAACTAGGTTTCCAGGTGGGTCTACAACTGCGGGGAATCTAAAAAATGAAATAATTGAAAAATTAAGACAAAATAATTATGGATGGATTGACTGGTCAGCTCAAGATGGAGATGGTGGAAATTTAAATGACACTGATACTGCTTGGATAAATTTTGTAAATACAATAAATGAAAATATTGAAGTAATTTTATTTCATGATTATAGTAATATAACATTATCAATACTTCCAGACGCAATTAAATATTTACAAGATAATAATTATGTTATTCTTCCATTGTTTTATAACAGTATAAAAGTAAATAAATAAAAGATAGAGTTTTTTCTATCTTTTATTTTTCAACATATCTTATAACAACATATCTATCTGGTTCTTCTCCGAAACTTTCTGTTTCTATGTTATAATACTCACTAGCTATAGAATGAACTAACCTTCTATTATAAGAATTCATAGGATCTAATTTTATTTCATCCTTACTACTCATAACTTCATTTATTATTTTCTTTATGTCAGCTTCAAAATAACGTTCCTTTTTTTCTTTATAATTTGAAGCATCCAAATTAACTTTTATATTAAATTTAACCATATTACTTAAAGTTTGTCTTATTAAAGATTGTAATGAAGATAAATTTTTACCATCTTTTCCTATTAAAATAGCATTGCTATCTGAAAACATTTTTACTGAAAAAATATTATCTGATTCTATTATATTTATTTTTGCATTTATTCCCATTTTAGATGTAATATTTGTCAAATAATCTTTTATAAAGTTTTCTACATCAACTTTTTTTACTACTTCCATTATATATTTATTATCTTCTTCATATTCTTTAGTTAATATCTCATTATTATAAACATCTAACTCATCTAAACATTTTAATCTACATTTCTCTTCTGTTTCATCTTCAAATTTATAAACTTGTATCATATTACTTACTCCTTTTAATTAATAAACTTTGTAATATTGTAAATAAACTATTTACAACCCAATATATTATGATTGCAGTTGACATACTAAATGAAGTTATAAATATCATTACTATCATTATATTAAACATCATTTTCATTTGTTTGGCTTGATCTTCAGACATAGTATTTTTATTCATATTAAATGAAAAATACGTAACTACTCCAACTATTAATGGTAAAATTAAATAATACCAATCCCCAGACTGAGCACCAGCTAATGGTGTTGTTCCCATATGAAATAATAAAAATTTTCCTTCAAATAATATTGGTAATCTATATAAAGCTTCATAAAAAGCAAAGAAAAGTGGAATCTGTATAAAAGCTAATAAACATCCTGAAATAGGATTTATTTTATACTCTTTATATATTGCCATCATTTCATTTGATTTCATCATCATTGATTCTTGATCTTTTTTATTTTCATACTTTTTTTCTAGTTTACTCAATTTTGGTTGAGCCTTTTTCATATTTTCTGATTGTTTCAATGATTTATAACTAAATGGTAATAATATTAATTTTATTAAAATTGTAACAACTATAATTGCTAAACCATAATTGTTTTTTAATATTTTGCCTACATTGACTATTAACCACGCTAAAGGTTTTACAAATACACTGGTCCAAAAAGTTTCATATCCACCTTCTACAGGTGAAATTTTCTTACAATTAGGTAATTTTTCTATATCAAGAAGATTTTTAATATTTTTTTTATATTTGTTTTTAGATAAATCTCCAGCTTTATATTGCTTTTTATAATCAATTTTCTTTTGATTTATTACTTTTATATACTCATCTTTTAATTCTACAGGTTTACATAAAATATTTTCTATTAATACTTGATTTGTTTTTTCAGATTTAATTACTTTGCCATCTGCATCTTTTAATTGCTTAGAACAGCCTGTTAATAATAATATCATAATTAATAATACTAGAAAAATTTTTTTATTGTTTCTCATCATCATTCTCCTTCATTATATTTAAATTGTTTAAGGCAACTAATAAATTTTCTCTTTTCTCTTTAAAATTTTTTCCATTAATCCCCTTACTAACTATTATAATACAATTAAAACCATTTTGATAGTATTTTTCATCAAGTATGGATTTTATTTGTCTTTTTATTTTATTTCTTGCTACGGCATTACCAATTTTTTTACCTACAGAAATACCAAACTTGAATATCTTTTTGGTATCTTTTTCTAAGTATATTATATAGTCTTTATATTTATATGGCCTATTGGAATTAATTATTCTATTAAATTCTCTACTTTCTTTTAATATATTAATTTTCTTCATATTTCTCCTTATAAAATAAAACCACTGACGAATCAGCATCAGCGGATATTAATGAGATAAAACTTTACGTCCTTTTCTTCTTCTATTATTAACAATTTTAGTTTTCATTCTAGCCATAAAACCTAATTTTTTACTTTTTCTATGATTATTTGGTTGATAAGTTCTTTTCATTATAACACCTCCATTATTGTATATATTTTTTCTGCTTGCTTTATGATTATATATTTTTTTTTTATTTTTGTCAATGTTTTTATCTATTATCAGTATATTTTTAATTGTTGTATACTTCAAAAAAAGTTATGAACATTTTTGTGTATAATATTTTTGTAGTTATACACAAAAATATTAACTTATAAACATTTTATATTAAATGTTTACATGTTTTCTTTAATAACTTATACACATTTTTGTGTATAATATCCGATAAACCTTTAATTTGTTAGATTTTTTATGTTTATAAAAATGTTATTATTTAAATTTATAAACATTTTTAGTTTTTTATATAATTAATTGTGTGCATATCTGGTATTTTTTTATTTTATACACTTTTTTGTTGTCTTTAAATAAAATTTATTGTAAAATATAGGTGTATAATTTGTTTAGGAGGTATATTATGGATTTAAATAATCTTTGGAAATCTTTTTTAAATAAAATAAAAGAACAAATTTCAAGTATACCTTATGAAACATGGTTTAATGAAACCAGATTATTATCTTTAAATAATAACACTGCAACATTACTTGTACCTTCTTACGTTCATAAAAAACAATTAAGTTTGTATTATAATGATCTAATAGAAGAAATTTTTACTGAAATATCTGGTTCTAATTTTAAATTTAATTATGTAATTGAAGAAGAAATACAAAATAATCTTCCAAAGGTAGAAGAATTTTCAGGAGTTCCTAATATCAATGAAGGATTTGAATCAAATTTAGATTCTAAATATACTTTTGAAAATTTTATGATTGGTCCAAGTAACAAATTTGCAGCTACTACTGCGCTTGCTGTTGCGGAACAACCAGGAAAAATGTATAACCCATTATTTATATATGGTTCTAGTGGGCTTGGAAAAACACATCTAATGCATTCTATTGGTAACTATATATTGAAAAATTCTAACAAACGTGTTCTTTATATAACTTGTGATAATTTTGTTTCTGATTTTGTAGATATTTGTAGAAAAAATAATGGATCAAATGATATGGAAGCAATTAAACAATTTAAAAATAAATATAGAGATATAGATGTTTTAATGATTGATGATATTCATAATTTAGTAGGTGCAACAAGCGCACAACAAGAGTTTTTTAACACATTTAATGAACTTTATAATAATGAAAAACAAATCATAATATCCTCAGATAGATCCCCAGATGATATAAAAAAACTAGAAGAAAGACTAAAAACTAGATTTAATTGGGGAATAACTGTAAATATTTTACCTCCAGATTTTAAACTTAGAATGTCTATTTTAAATAAAAAAATTGAGAATAATGAATTATCTGAAATAGTTCCACTAGAAGTAAAAGAATATATTGCTGGAAATTGTGTTGGAGATGTTAGAAAATTGGAAGGAGCTTTAAATCGTGTATTTGCTTATGCTACTATGATGAATGGCTCTGAAATAACACTTGATTTAACTATAGATGCACTTAAAGATTATTTTGTAAAAACTATAGTTTCGAAAAATAAAATGGATCAAGTATTGCAAATAGTATGTGAACACTACAACTTAACACAAGAAGAATTATTAAGTAAGAAAAGAAGTAATGATATAGCTATACCAAGAATGATAGCAATGTATATATGTAGAATTTATCTTGATGAAAATCTTACTAAAATAGGTATTCAATTTGGTGGAAAAAATCATACAACCGTAATGCATGCTGTTGATAAAATTAAAAAGGAAATAGTTAAAGATGACAAATTAAATAGTGAAATACAAAAAATGATTAATGAAATTAAATAAATGTTGAAAACTACTTTAGTTAAAATATTTATACACATTTAATAATATATTATAAATAAAGAATAAAATAGGGTTATAAACATTGTGCACACTAATAAAAATAATAAATATATAAAGAAAGAAGGATTTTATGAAATTAAAAATTAAACAAAAAATTTTATTAGAACATTTAAATTATGTTATTAGGGGAATATCTAATAAAAATTTAATTCCTATTTTAAATTGTATAAAATTTGAATTAACTAAAGAAGGCCTTTATTTATTAAGTACAGACAATGAATTAGCAATTAAGACTTTTATTCCTAATACTCAAATTGAAAATATTGAAGTATTAGGTGAAGTTGTTATTTCTGGAAGATATATATATGAAATAGTAAAAAAATTAAATAATGAAGTAATTAATATAGAAGAAGTTGTAGATTCGCAAATTTTAATTACAACAGATACCTCATCATTTAAATTAAATTGTAATAATGTTAATGAATTTCCAGATATAGATTTAGATTTCACAGAAACACCCTTAATTATTGATTCTGGTGTTTTAAAAACTACTATAAATCAAACTTTATTTGCAACTTCAACACAGGAAAGTAGACCAATTTTAACAGGTATTAATTTTAAAATAAAAGAAAATATTATGGAAGTTACAGCAACAGACTCATATAGATTATCAAAAAAAAGAATAAAATTAAATTCTATTAGTAAAGAAGATAGTGATATAATAGTTCCTAATAAAAATTTATTTGAAATTTTAAGATTAATACAAACTGAAGATGAAAAAATAGAGTTACATATTTTTTCTAATAAAGTAATATTTAAAATAAATAATTTAATAATAATGACAAGATTATTAAATGGAAATTATCCTGATACAAATAAGTTAATCCCAGATAATTTTGAAATAAAAATTAATGTTAATTTAAATAATTTTTTTAATGCGATAGATAGGGCATCATTATTAACAAGTGCAGAGGAAAAAAATATAATTAAATTAGAAATAAAAAATGATATAATGATTATTTCTTCAAATATTCCAGAAATAGGAAATGTAGAAGAAAAAATAAAATTAAATAAAAAAATAGATAAAAATTTTAAAATTTCTTTCAGTTCAAAGTATATGATGGAAGCAATAAAAACTTTTGATAGTGAAGAAATTGAATTATCTTTTAATGGAGAAATCAAACCAATTATAATTAATTATATAAATAATGATGATTTACTTCAATTAATTTTACCTATTAGAACATATTAACTACTTTAAGTAGTTTTTTTTTGAAAATTTTTATCTATCGACAAAATTCTACTAAATTCGACATTCATTTGGTGTATAAGAGTTATCAAGAAAGGGGGATTAAATGGAAAATTATGAGATAAATTCATCTACATTAGCAATAATACCATTAGATAAAAATAAATCTAAAGTTTATGAAGAAAATGATGAATATATAATTGAAAAGTCTACAAATAATATAATAAAAGAAAATTGTACTTTTTATGGAAGTTCATATGAAGGTAGATGTATTGGAACAAAATATTTAACGGGAATTAAATCAAAATTTCCAATAATAATAGAAGAAAGTAGAAATTTAATTTTTTTTCCTACAAATTCAATTAGGAATGATGAAAGTATTTGGATAGCTTTAAATAAAATTAAAAACTATAAAAAAACTAGATATAATAGTCAATTATTATTTAATAATGATCAAAAATTAGATTTGAAAATATCATATTATTCTTTGGAAAATCAAATATGTAGAGCAACTATTTTAAAATCTAAATTGTATGAAATAAAATACAATAATAAAGTAAAAGAAAATTTATAAAAAAATAAATTTTCTTTTATTATAGTAAAATTTGTTTATATATTGTTAAATTTATGTTATAATATTAGTTGTGTATAGGAGTATTTGGATATATATAATATTTAAATTTTGGGGGTTTAAAATGAAAAGAGTAAAATTATGTACTTAAAAAGTTTAAAATTACATGATTTTAGAAATTATAAAAAATTAAATATTTCTTTAACAAAAGGAATTAATATTATCTATGGTAATAACGCTCAAGGAAAAACTAATTTATTAGAAAGTATATATGTTTTAGGGCTTACCAAATCACATAGAAGTATAATTGATAATAATTTAATAAATAATGATTCTAAATATTTAACAATAGAAGGTAAAGTAATAGATAAAAGATTAGAAAATAAATTAAATATATATATAGACGAAAAACAAAAAGTATTAAAATATAATGATAATCTTATAAAAAAAGTAAGTGATTATATTGCAAATTTAA
>JAUNNO010000087.1 GCA_030531425.1 bacterium | reverse complement strand
AACGACCAAAGTCACACCAACAAAATGACACTACCCATCTATCTAAATAGCACATTCCCTAAACAAAAGTTTTTTACTCTTATTTCATTTATTAATTTATATTTTATGTTTTTGTCCTTTAACTTTGTTTCATACTTTTCCAAAGAATTTATAGGAAAACCACATTTATCACAAAGATTAGAAAATTTAGTTAATTTCATATCAAACAATTCATTTAACATTATTGCATCACTATCTAATGCAATATAAAAGTTTCCACATAGAAATAAGTATATACACTCTAAATCCTTTAATTTTAACTTTTTACGCTTTAATATAATTTCTCATATATTTATAAAACTACAAATTGCATCTCACGATGCAATTTGATTTCCTTGTTAAAGTCAATATAAAAATGCTCAAAAAGTTGAAAATAAAAATGTACAAAATATTTACTCAGTTTTGTATAGGTTCAGATACCTCTGAATCTATTTTTAATTTGTCTTTTAAACGATATGAATTTCCATTTATATTTATAACATGTGAATGATGTAATAATCTATCTAGTATTGCATTTGCAAGTGTTACATCATTAAATATTTCATGCCATTTACCGAACGGTTTATTTGTTGTTATTATTGTTGAATGTTTCTCATATCTTTTATTTATTAATTGAAATAACATATTTGCTCCCTCTACATCTACGGGTAAAAATCCTACTTCATCTATTACTAATAATTTATATTTTGCATAATGATTTAATCTATTTATAAATCTATTTTCAGAACTTGCTTTTTTTAAATTGGCTATCAAATCATTACAATTTATAAAATATGTAGAATTTCTATTTTGTGCTGCGGTTATTCCTATTGCTGTTGCTAAGTGTGTTTTACCAACTCCTGGACTTCCAACAAATATTATATTTTCTTTATTTTCTATAAATCTTAAATTTTTGAAATCTATTATTTGTTCTTTATTTATTGTTGGCTGAAATGAAAAATCAAAATCTTCAAATGTTTTTAAGAATGGAAATCCAGCAGTTCTAACACATCCGTACATAGCTTTTTCATTTCTGAGTTCTATTTCTAAATTTGTTAATTCAAATAAAGCATCAACTATATCTTTTTTCTTTCCGTTTATTAAATCAATATATTGATCTAAGTTTTGTTTTACTTTTTCTAATTTTAATATTTCTAAGTTATTTATTAATTTTATATAATTACTCATTCTATACCTCACTCAATCTATTTATTAAATCTAAATTTTTTCTTGCTATAGTATCAATTTCGTCTTGTGTTTTGTTTTTTAATATATTCATAAATCCTTCATTATAATGTTCTTGTTTATAATTAATATATTTGTTTGAAATATTATGTATTGTTATTAAATCTTTGTTATAATATACGTAAAGTTTATTATTTTCTTCTCTTAAATTAAGAGTATGATTAATAAACTTTGTTGGTACAGAATATTTAGAACCTTTATAATAAAATAGTGATTCGTTTGATACCTTTGATGTTTGAGTATCATATAAATAAGAATTCAAAACTTTATTAGATGGAAGCGGTTTTAAATATTCTTTTTCTTTTTGAAATAACATTATAGGTGGAACACCAATTGTTTCATTTCTTTGTCTATTTACTTTTAAATTAATATTTTCAATTATTTTTATTAAATCTTCTTCAGTTTCAAATTCACCATTATACGGAATTAACCAACTCATAAATCTATTACAAGATTCGTCTTTTCCTTTAGTAAAAGGATGTTTAACTTTACATTTTTTAGGTTGGAATCCAATATCTTTTGCAAATGATATAAATTCTTTAAAAAACTTTTTTTCTTTAGTATTTACAATACTAGACATATTATCTGTTAAAGTTTCTTTTGTTACACCACCAATGTATTGAAATGTCTTAATTAAACATCTTTGAACATCAGTTTTAGTTTTATATTTACTATAAATAAAAGTATGAAATCTACTTGCACATAATGTTGAAGAGAATATATTAAACTCAAAAACCTCTCCATATTTATTAAACATTTTTATATCTTCTTTCCAATCAAATTGTAATTGTTCGCCAAAATCTGTTTCATATCTAGGATGAAAACTATAGTTGCACCTGGTAAATCTAGTTTACTTTTAATGTCATCTTTGTGTTTGTCTAATTTAGATTCTTTTTTTCTATTAATAGGTTTACCTTCATATCCATTATCATATTTTTTAACAGTTCTTCTATCACATTTATGTAATCTAGCCAATTCAGAATAATTGGGTTTAATATTATTTGTTTTCATAATTAATAACTCCTGTTTTAACTTATTTAAATTTTTCATGTTATACCTCCAAATACTATAAAAAGTATAACAAAAAGAATGTACAAAATTGTGCATTTTTATATTACATTTTTTGTACATTCTTATAT
>JAUNNO010000086.1 GCA_030531425.1 bacterium | reverse complement strand
TAAATATTACTTTGTAGATGCAACTACAGGTGAGATAATAGGTGGAGAAAATGTATATGAATTTCCTTAGTATTACAGGAAAAAATAAGGCAGGAGATTTCAAGGGATTAATAATACTAAATAAGATTTTCATAGCAATTTATTTAATTAAATATAGGTATATAAGGAGTCTATAGTAAATTTATAGACTCCTTATAATTATTGATTTTTTTGATATATGTGATTAAATATATATCAAAAATAATCATATTTTATAAATCCATCAAATTGTTGATAAATTTGATTTTTGGGAATTCTACGAAAAATTCTTCAAAATATCGACGCACGAGAATCGTTTTTAAGGCGTTTTTATAAAAAAGACATATAATTACATGTCTTAAAAATAAGCTCAAATACAGAAGCAGGGCTAATTTGAAGGATTTTATGAAAATTGTATTTGGCATTAAAGTAATTCATAAAATAATATAATTTAATATATTAATATATGGATTTCATAAGTAAGTTCACTACGAAATGGGCCAAAATAGTGGTGGAGGAGGCCTTTTACATATAATCTATAAAATTTCCCACTCCTATTTGCACAAAACTTTGATACGGGGCTATTTTTTGTCCACCACTTTATAGGCAAAGGGGTGGACATTTTTAGAAATATTATAAAAATCCTTTTGGGATTTTTTTCAAAATTTGTTGACAAATATCAGAATATCAAATATGATAAGAACAATAGTTCGTAAATGATTAATAATGAATTTTAAATATAGCAATATAAATAATAAGAACTAAATTTATAGAAAAGGATGTGTTCTTATGGACGAAAAAAAGAATGAAATTATTTTATTTGAAAACCAAGGAGTAAAATTAGAAGTAAACTTAAAGGATGAAACTGTGTGGCTTACACAAAAACAAATGGCAGAATTATTTGATAAAGACAGAAGAACGATTACTAGACATATACAAAATATTTATAAAGATGGCGAATTAGAAGAAAATGCAGTATGCTCATTTTTTGAGCATACTGCTGAAGATGGAAAGAATTATAAAGTTCAATATTATAATCTTGATATGATTATTTCAGTTGGATACAGAGTAAATAGTAAACGTGGTATAATGTTTAGAAAATGGGCAACTGCAATATTAAAAGAATATATGTTAAAAGGTTATGCTGTAAATCAAAAAAGACTAGAATATTTAGAAAAAGCAGTAAAACTAATAGACATAGCTAATAGAATTGATGAGCGTTTACAAGGTGATGATGCAAAAGAAATATTAAAAGTAATTGGTGGATATTCAAAAGCATTAGACTTATTAGATGATTATGATCATAGAACTTTAAAGAAAATTAAAGGAAACACTGATGAACGTTTGATTAAATATGAAGACTGTCTAGATGTTATTGAAAAATTAAGATTTAATCAAGAAAGTACCCTATTTGCTGTAGAAAGAGATAAAGGATTAGAGTCTATAATAGGAAATATTTATCAAAGTTTTGCAGGACAAGATATTTATAAAAGTATTGAAGAAAAAGGAGCTAATTTCTTATATTTAATAGTAAAAAATCATGTATTTGCAGATGGAAACAAAAGAATAGCTGCAACCCTATTTATATATTTCTTAAACTATTATGACATATTATATAAAAATGGAAAACAAACAATTGATAATAATACATTAGCTGCCCTTACTTTACTAATTGCCGAATCAAATCCAAAAGAAAAAGAAGTATTAATTGATTTGATAATGAATTTTTTAAATGATTAAGGAGGATTTTATATGAGTGATAGATTTATGAATCCATCAGCAGTAATGTTATTACTTACTAGAATTCATGATGGAAATGAGGAAATGCTATTCCAAAAAAGAAAAAATACAGGTTATTGTGACGGATTTTATGATTTATCAGCATCAGGACATGTTGATGCTAATGAATCAATGAAACATGCAATGTGTAGAGAGGCAAAAGAAGAACTTGGAATTACAATTAATGAAAATGATTTAGAATTTGTTTGTATAATACATAAAAATTCCAATGGTTGTATATATTATAACGGATACTTTAAAGCTAATAATTGGATTGGTGAACCTTATATAAATGAACCAGAAAAAAATGAAGAATTAAAATGGTTAAATATAAATAATTTACCTTCTAACATAGTAGATGATAGATATTTAGCAATTGAAAATTATAAAAAAGGAATAAAATATAGCGAATATGGTTGGTAACACTGTTATTAATATAATACCTTTTAATACTCGAAAATTTCAAGTTGGATAAAACGGTAGAGTAGGGGGGGAAATAGATGATTTTGTAAAATTATAAATTGTAATTTTTTAAAAAATATTCTAAAAATATAAAATTGATAAATAAAAAATAATTTTAAGATTTTTAGTAAAAATTAAAAATTTATAAATTTAAAATTTAATATTAAA
>JAUNNO010000085.1 GCA_030531425.1 bacterium | reverse complement strand
TCTTACATATAATTCTTTTATGTGATAAAATTAATTTAGTAGATCTAAGGAGTAATTAAAAATGGAAAATGAAAATCAAAGAATAAATCTAATATACAATGAAGCTAAAGCTTATTTAAAAAAAATATGCCCTAAAAATATTAATTTAGATAAATATTTCAATTTAGAGAAAACTTTTAAAACAAAAAATGACATATTATATACTTTATTAGTATGTATACAAGATAGAAGATTGGCTGACAAAGTAATAGGTTTTACAAGAGATGATAGACAAAAAATATTTAAAAAAATATTATTTGATTATGATAGTGAAAAAATAATTAATAATTATAATAATGATACCCTACTTGATACTTTTAATAAATATTTTAAAATTAATAATATTGATAGCAAAAACAATTTATGGAGAATGTATGCAACATCAGTTATTTCTTCTGCTAAATTTATAAATAGTTTTGAAAATATTGATGATTTTAATAATTTTATAGAAAGTTACTCTGGAAAAGAAATTGATTTGCCGATCCTATTACAAAACAAAATATATGGTATGGGTTTTGCTTTAGCATGCCATTTTTTAAAAGAATTAGGTTATAAAAATTATGCTAAACCAGATATTCATATTAAGGATGTATTTGTATCTTTAAATTTAAGTTGTGATGATGATTATAGTGTATTTAATGCAGTTTTGAATATGGCTAATACTGTTAATGATAGCGCTTATAATATTGATAAATTATTTTGGCTTATTTGCTCCGGAAATTTTCATATGGATAATATATTGATAGAAAGACATAAAGAAGATTTTATAAATTTAGTTAAAGAAAAAATATTAAAAAATAAAATCTCAGAAGAAAATTTAATAAAACAAGTAACACAAACAACAAATATTAAAAAATATAAAAATAAATATGGAGCTATTTGTGGCAAAATAATTCTTGATGAAAACATCATTAATAATTTTTTGTGCAACAAAAGTATTAATAAAGTAATTATAAATTATGATGAAAAAAATGATTGTTTAATTATTAAAAAGTTAAATAATTAATTATATAGTATTAAAAAGGAAGATAAAATGTTTAATTTAAGTAAAGAAAAAGATAATGTTATAGAAGATATTTATACAAAAGTATCACCCAAAGATGCAAACGGATATCATTGTACTTCTTGTAAAAACTGTATTGAAAGTGGTTACGGTAATTATACTTGTCAATTTGGTAAACCTATATTAATAATTTGCAAAGAAAAAACAACAAAAGAATATTTTTGGTGTAATGGAAAAAATTATAATAGCAAATATTAATATTATAAATTAATTCTAAAAAAATATAAAAAGATATTGATTTTACACAATATCTTTTATATTTAATCATCTATTTCAATATACTTTTTATTATCTTTATTCTCAAATACTTCCTTCTTTGGAATTAAAATATTTAATGTTCCATTTTTAAAGTTTGCTTTTATATCTTCTTCTTTCACTTCATTTCCAACATAAAAGCTCCTAGTACACTCTCCATAATACCTTTCTTTATGAACATACTTTCCGTTATTTTCATCTTTAGTTGTATTTGATGTTTTAGCATTAATTATAAGATATCCATCTTCTATATGTAACTTTAAATCTTCCTTGCAAAAACCTGGTAAATCAATGAATAACTCATATTTATCGCCATATTCTTTTATATCTGTTTTCATAAGTTTATTTTCAGATGAATTAAAAAATTTATTATCAAATATATTATCGAAATCATCAAAGTTTTTTCTTGTAACTAGTATTATAATATAGACCTCCTTCCTATGTTTTACTAAATAATTATACCACTTATAAAAAATAAATTTTATAATCTAATTTTATTATTTTTTAAATTTAATTGTTTTATACTAAGAATTTGTAAATTAAAAGTTTTTTTGATATAATATCCAAGGATTTCGTTTGGGTGATATATATGAATGAAAAAGATTTTAAAAATATAGCTGATATATTAGAAGTATCAAAACAAATAAATGAATTGTATGAAAAATTATATAATTTAGAAATAAATAATATGAAGGATTCTAGCGAATACTATAATTTATTAAATTATTTAAAAACTTCTATAAATATTGAAAACAAACTATACAATAATACTTGTGTTGGAGCTAATAAAGCTAAATCTTGGTTTGATTACATACTAAATAATAAAGTACCTGAAAATTTATTAAGTAACTTCGAAAGTATAATATTACAAAAGTATGATTATAATGAATATAGAAGAATGTTGAATTTTTTAGATAAAAAATATGAAACAGAAGAAAAAACTACTATTCAAAATTTACCTATTGAATTATCAAAAATGTTTGATAAATTAAAAAAAGAATTTGATGATAGAATAGATATTAGCTATGTTGATTTATATTCTATTTTATATTTTGAATTAAATAATGCATCAGCCTCATCGTTTAAATTTTCATAATA
>JAUNNO010000084.1 GCA_030531425.1 bacterium | reverse complement strand
GCACAAGCCGCAATCAAATCAGGGGATAGAAAATAATTTAAATTTATAACTAAAATTTCTAGAGAAATCTAGAGATTTTTTTGTTTTTAGAAAAAGTTAGATTTATATATTTTACATAAAGAATAAATATAAAATATAAAATTTAGACTAAGATATTGTTTAATGTCGCATATCTAGTCTTTTTTTCTTGTTTATGTGCGACAGGAAAAAGGAGGTGAAAATATGCGATATATAATGTATTCAAGACCGATATTAGATGATTTATCACAGGGTTCAAGAATAAAATTTGTAAGAATATTTAGGCATTTAAGTCAAGATAATGTATCAGATGATTTAGGAATAACTGGTGATAATAAAAGAAGAACAATGACTAGATATGAAAAAGGAGATAGAAATCCAAGTAAATCTAGATTGCAGCAATTATCTAGTATACTTTTAGTAAATGATAATTTAATTAAACAATATGATTTTAAAAACATATCAGATATTCTTTATTTTTTATTATGGTTAGAAGAAATGCTTCCTAAAATGAGAATTGATTTAGGTAGCGATAATAAAATTATTAATTTATTCTTTAACGAGTGGGATGCTATGAGAGATAAAAAACAAAAAATGATAATTAATTATGAAGAATATTTTGAATGGAAATTAAATTATAAAGTAAAGGAAGATAGTAATGAATGAAATTATAAAAATTAAAATTAGTGAAATAGATGATTTTAATAATCATCCATATAAAGTAAAGTTGGGAGATGAACTTAATACTTTAGTAGAAAGTATAAAATTAAATGGATTATTAGTTCCTATTGTAGTAAGAAGAAAAGAAAATAATAGATATGAGCTGTTATCAGGCCATCGTAGAAAAAGGGCATATGAAATATTGGGATTAGAAGAAATAGATGCAATTGTTAAAGTACTAAATGATGATGAAACTACAATATTTATGGTAGACTCAAATATGTATAGAGAAAAACTATTACCTAGCGAAAAAGCATTTGCATATAAAATGAAGATGGAAGCAATTAAACATCAAGGTAAAACTTTGCGCCATAATGGCACGAACATAAGAAGTGATGAAAAATTATCAGAAAAAAGAAATGATAGTGCAAGACAAATTCAAAGATATATAAGATTAACATATTTAATCCCTGAATTATTACAGATAATTGATAATTCTAGAAAAATAAAAGAAAAGCATAATTTAACTATGGGATTATTACCAGCAGTAGAATTATCTTTTTTATCTAAACAAGAACAACAAATTGTATATTCAGTAATAGCATATGAAGATGCAACGCCAAGTTATGCACAAACAATAAGAATAAGAAAACTAAGTAAGAAGAAAATAATAACATTTAATGAAATAGATAAAATTCTATTAGAACAAAAAGGTAATCAACACGAAAAGATATCTTTTAATAAATCTAAAATAATTAGTGTTTTACCATTTGATTTAGTTAAGAGAGATAAAAGGTATATAGAACAATATATAATAGAAGCTATAAAAAATTATAATAATATAAAAAAGTAAAAATTAAGAAATTTGAAAAAATTGACGTTTATAACTTTTAATGTTAAAATATTAGCAACTTGTGATTGTGATGTCTAGTTTTATTTTTTATATATTTAGCAGGGGAATATAGTATGTACATAAAAAAATTTAATCCATATGGTTTAACAAATCGTAATATTGATAGAAAAGTAACACGCGTAAAAGTGCTGATTTTTAATGGTGATAGTAAAATATTATTGTGTAATGTTGAAGGGAAATATACATTTATAGGTGGTCATGTAGAAGAAAATGAAACATTAATAATGGCTTTGTTTAGAGAACTTAAAGAAGAAACAGGAATTGCTTTAAATAACCAATATTTTAATCCTTTTATTAAAATAGAAAAATGGAATAAAAATCATTTTAATACTGGAAAAAATTGTTTATCTGAAATATATTATTATTCATTATATACTGATTATACAATTGATAAAGAAAAAATGAATTTAGACAATTCAGAAAAAAATAAAAATTTCTTTTTAGAATATATGGATGTTAATGAATTTTATGATTATTTACATTATCAAATAAATTTTTTGAATAGTGAATTACATAGTGAGATGCTTTGTGTTTTAAGTTATTATTTTGAGAATATATATAGAGGTAAATTAGATGAAAAAAAATTGCGAAAAAAACTATAAATTGTTTGTTAAAAATAATGAAATATATGATTGTATTAGATGTGATGCTAAAGAATTATTAAAAAATGAACCAAAATTAGTTATTACTAATAAAAATTCTGAGATATATAAATTAGATAATGTCCAATCATTATATTTATATCCACTTACTGTAATTGATTATATAAATAATATAAAAAGTAAACATATCATTTATACTACTATTATTGAAATAGATAGTAATTTAGATTACATAGAAATATTTAATAATAATAGATTTAAATATTT
>JAUNNO010000038.1 GCA_030531425.1 bacterium | reverse complement strand
TGAGTTAATAAAAACTTTTTATTATTTAATGTAACATTTTCTATATAAGGCATATTAAATTCTAATAAGGATATATCATAATCGCAATTTCCTCTAACACAAATAATATTGTTTTTCATACTATTTAATCTATCTATTATAAAAGAATCATGGTAAGAAGAATTGTAACTAAACAAATCACCTAATATTAATAATTTACTGCAAGATTCTTTAACATATATATCTAAGACTTTATCTAAAGCATAAATATCTCCGTGTATATCAGATATAACCATATATTTCATTTTAATTTCATTTCCTTTAACATTTCTTTTGTATTTTTATCTATACATCTAGATTCAATAATTTTTTGAATAGATTTATTATAAGTCCATTTATCTAATTTATTATTTTTTAAAAAAATTAGAGTTTTATTTGGATATTTTATATAGCACATTGAAACTAACCAAGCTATAGACATTTTTACATAATATTCATCTTTATAGTTATTTAATAATTCAAATATAGAGTTAATATATTTATCATTAATATAATAATCGATTAAAAGAACAAATCCAAATCTATTAATCCAAAAGTTTTTATTTTTTAAATACTTTTTAATTGTATTAAAACCTATACCATCTATTTTACTAAATATCTTCAAATTGGAAGCTGTTAAATCGCAAATAGCCCAATTATCCATGAAAGGCAAAAATTCTTCTAATAATGGCTCTAAATCGTTAAAATCAAGGCCTAAATATCCTAATGTAAGTCCGTGTAGTAGTTTTTCTTCATATAAATTATGTTTATTAAGTTTAAAAAATAACTTATAATTATCTTTAGATAGATTTCTTGCTATTTTTTTTAATATAGGCGTCCTTATACCAATTAGATTATCACAAAGTATAATTTTACTATGAAATTTTTTATATTCTAAATCTTGATATGAATATAAATAATTTATAAAATCATTATAATTTTCAATCATTTTAATTTATTTAAAAAACTTTTTCCCACATCTGGTAATTTAACTTTAAAATTAGAAGCTATAGTACAACCTATATCAGAAAAACAATCTAATTCTTTTATATGTTTAGGATCTTTAAACGATTTTGAATATACTAATACTGGAATATTTTCTCTTGTGTGATCTGTTCCTTTATATGACGGATCATTACCATGATCTGCTACAATCATAAGCATATCGTCTAGTTTTAATAATTGTTTTATTTGAGGCAAATAATCATCGAAATGTTTTATAGCGTTGGCATAACCTTTTATATCTCTTCTATGACCGTATTTTGAATCAAAATCATTTAGATTAGCAAAACAAAGTCCATTGAAGTCTTCTTTTAAAGTATCTAGTAAAACATTAATTCCATCTTGATTATCAGATGTATGTGTTGTTTTTGTAATACCGCAAGAGTTAAATATATCGTTAATTTTGCCAATAGCTATAACATCATAACCACTATTTTTTAAGTTATCTAATACCGTATCTTTAACAGGATTTAATGCATAATCCCTTCTATTTCCAGTTCTTGTAAAATTATCTTTATTATCTCCTATATATGGTCTTGCTATAATCCTACCTACTTTCCATTCATCTTTTAAAGTAAGTTCTCTTGCAAATTCACATATTTTATATAATTCATCTAGTGGTATAACATTTTCATGGGCTGCTATTTGTAAAACAGAGTCTGCAGATGTATATACGATTAACTCCCCTGTTTTCATTTGTCTTTCACCTAACTCTTTTATAATTTCAGTACCAGATGCATTACAATTTCCAATTACTTTTCTTCCACTAAAACGTTCTATTTCATCAATTAATTCTTTAGGAAATCCTGTTTTAGTAAATGTTTTAAATGGTTTTAATGTTCTTATACCCATTATTTCTAGATGACCAGTTAGGGTATCTTTACCGTTTGCTTTAGGGTGGGCTTTTGTATAATATGAATCTGTTTTTTCTATATTTTTATATTTTATTAAATTTAAAAAACCCATCTTTTCTAAATTAGGTAAATCTATTTCATTATATTGCATAATATGCCCTAGCGTATTAGCACCAACATCGTCAAATTTTTTTGCATCTATAGCTTCCCCTACTCCAAGTGAATCTAAAACTATTAAAAATATTCTTTCAAATTTCATATAATCCCTCTATTCTATAAATATCTTATCAAAAAATGTGAGTTTTTTCAATTACCATGTGGATGATAATTTTCATAATTATTTTTTAATTCTTCATTTGTTACGTGGGTATATATTTGAGTTGTAGATATAGATGAGTGACCTAATAATTCTTGTATTGTTCTTAGATCTGCTCCATATTTAAGTAAGTGGCTTGCAAAAGAATGTCTTAGTATATGTGGTGATATTTCTTTTTTTATACCACATTCCATAGCTAATTTTTTTATTAATTTAAAAAAACCTTGCCTAGTCATTTTATTCCCATGATTATTTAAAAATAAATATTCTACTGTTTTTCCTTTTAACATAGATGGTCTATATTCACATATATATTTATTTAAAAACTCTTTAGAATAATCTCCTATTGGAATAATTCTCTCCTTACTACCTTTTCCAAATACTCTAATAATATCATCATTAAAATCTACATCTTGTAACTTTAAATTAACAAGTTCACTAACACGAATACCAGTTGCATATAATAATTCAATCATAGCTTTATTTCTATAACTAAAATTATCAGTTAATTTAATATCTAATAATTTAAACACCTCATCTTCAGTTAATACTTTAGGTAAGCTTTTTTTAGTTTTTGGTGAAAATATAGCTTCACTTATATTATTATCAATATATTTTTCTATAAGTAAGAATTTATAAAAACCCCTAATACAAGAAATATTTCTAGCAATAGATTTATCAGTTAATTTAATATCATTTAAGTATTTAATATAATCCTTTAAATTTTCTACAGTAATATTTTTAATGTCTTTATTTTTATTAAAATATAAAAATTTTTCTAAATCTTTTTCATATGAATCAATTGTATTTTTACTATAAGCTTTATCTATTAATAAATATCTTAAATATTCTTCTATTAACTTATCTAAATTCATACAATCACCACTATTATTATAACACTTTAATAATATAATAAAATAGTATATTCCTATTTTATTAATTTTTTTGTTCCCATTACTATATAAAATCAATATTTAATTGTCAAATGTGATATAATATTTATGGTGATTTTATGGAACCATTAGCGCTTAAATTAAGACCTAAACAAATAAAAGATATTATAGGTCAAGAACATTTAGTAAAAAAAGATAAAGTACTTTATAATTTGGTTAAAAATAAAAAAATATTTTCAATGATTTTATATGGTAAACCAGGTATAGGAAAAACTAGTATAGCAATCGCCATAGTAGAAGAATTAGGTTTAAAATATAGAATGCTTAATGCTACTATTAATAACAAAAAAGACTTTGATACTGTAATTGAAGAAGCAAAAATGTATGGTGAATTAGTAGTTATAATGGATGAGATACATAGACTAAATAAAGATAAACAAGACTTACTTCTTCCTTATTTAGAAAATGGATTAATTATATTAATTGGTATGACTACATCAAATCCATATCATTCTATAAATCCAGCAATAAGATCTAGATGCCAATTATTTGAACTTACTGAATTAACTAATATAGATATTAAAAAAGCAATAAAAAAAGCTATTAAAGAGGAATTAAAAGATGTAAAAATAGATTCTAAATGTATAGATTATATAGCAAGCATATCTAGTGGAGATTTAAGATATGCATATAATTTACTTGAAGTAGCCTACTATTCTACTAATAAAAATATAACAATGGAATCAATAAAAAATATATGTAATAAACCTAACTTTTTCCATGATAAAAACGGTGATGGGTATTATGATGTTATAAGTGCATTTCAAAAAAGTATTAGAGGTTCAGATGTAGATGCTGCACTTCATTATTTAGCTAGATTAATTGCTGCTGAAGACTTGGATATTATATTTAGAAGACTTAGTGTTATAGCATATGAAGATATAGGACTTGCTAATCCTACAATTGGGATGAAACTTTCTGCAGCAATTTCTGCTTGTGAAAGATTAGGATTACCTGAGGCTAGAATTCCCCTATCAGAAATTGTTATAGAAATGTGCTTATCTCCTAAATCTAATAGTGCTATTATAGCAATAGATCAGGCTTTAAATGATATAAATAAAGGAAATACAGGTAATGTTCCAAATCATATTAAAACATCTTCTATAGATTATAAATATGCCCATAATTATCCTAATCATATAGTAAAGCAACAATACTTACCGGATAATTTAAAAGGAAAAAGATATTATAATCCACAAAATAATAAAAACGAATTAAAACTAAAAGAAATTAATGATAATATAAAAAAAATACTAGATAATTAGTATTTTTTTATAGACTAAGTATAAATAGTTCTAAAGATAGTTCCTTATCTTTTTCACCTGTTTTAATACCTATATCAAGACTTGCTAAATCAGATAAATATTTTAATAATATTTTAGGATTATATTTATAACCTGATATAATAGCAAGATGAACAGGATACTTATGTACTTTAAGTATTTCAGATATTTGTTCCTCATTATATCCTTTTTTTGCTAATGAAGAAGCTTGATACATAAGTCTAAATTTACTTGCTAAAAGAGCTATTATTTTTATTGGTTCTTCATTAACTTTAAGTAATTGTTTATATGTTTTAATTGCTTCTTTCTTATTTTTATTAATAATATCATCAACAAATTTAAATATATCAATATTTATATTTTCACAAGAAACTTCTAAAATATCTTCTTTAGTTATTAATTTATCATCTATTTTATATATTTTTAATTTTTCTATTTCTTGATATAAAATTTCTAAATTATTTCCTACCCTATTTACTAATAAATTAATATTATCTGAAGTAATTTTATAATCTTCAAACATTAATTTTACTTCTTGATTAATATTTTTTAATGGATTAAGTTCATTAATTATTCCATTTTCTTTTATTAGTTTTACTATTTTTTTTGTATTATCTATTTTATCTATATTATCAATGAATATTATTATAACATCATCTATTTTGTTTTTTAAATACGATTCTAATAAATCCACATCATCTATTTTTTTGACAGTTCTAGAAAATATAAATGAATTTTCTACTATTATTAGTTTTTTTGAAGAAAAAAGTGATACAGTAGTCGCATCATCTATAATTTCTTTTATAGTATTTATCTCTAAATCATACCTTGATATATCTATATCATTAATATTATATTTTTTTATTATAGATTTAATTTGTTTATCTATTAAAAACTGTTCTTCACCATATAATAAATAATTAATAATAATCACTTCCTATTTTAAATCTTCAAGTCTTACACTAACCAGTTTACTTACACCAGATTCTTGCATAGTAATTCCATATAAAATATCTGCAAATTCCATTGTTCTTTTTTTATGCGTTATTATAATAAACTGAGTTTTTTCTTTTAATTTTGTTATATATTCTCCAAATGCATCAACATTAACTTCATCTAGTGCAGCTTCCACCTCATCAAATATACAGAATGGTACTTTTCTTGATTTAAGTATAGCAAATAAAAGACTAATTGCAGTAAAGGTTCTCTCACCACCTGATAACAAATTAATACTTTTTAATGTTTTTCCTGGAGGGCAAGCTTCAATTACAATTCCAGTATCTAATATGTTATTAGAATCAGTTAATTTAAGAGAACAAGTACCACCTTTGAAAAGTTCTTTAAAAGTTTCTTTAAAGTTTTCTTGTATTATTTTGAAAGTATCTAAGAATTCTTTTTTCATAACCTCATCTAAGTTATTAATAATTTCAAGCAATGTAGATTCAGCATTTTTTAAATCTTCTTCTTGATGAATTAAGAATTCATATCTTTCTTTAACTTTTTCATATTCTTCTTTTGCCATTATATTAACAGGACCTAAATCTTTAATTTTATGTTTTAGACTTGAAACTTTATTTCTAGCTATATTTGGATCAATATCTAATTTATAAAATTTTATAGCATTTTCATAAGTCATGGTATATGTTTCATTTAATGTATTAAGTAGGTTATCAAGTTTTACATCAGCCCTATTTACTTCAATTTCAATTTCATGTAACAAACTATCTTTTTCATTATAAATTGAACTATCTTTTTTAATTTTATGTTCAAATTCTTCAAGTTCATTAACAAGTCTTAATTTATCATTTTTTAATATTTCTATATTTGCTTTAGTTTTCTCTTCAGTATCTAAAGCTTCATAATATTTATTTAATATTATATTCTCTTCATCATCTACTACTTTATTTAAAGCATTATTATTAGATTTTATTTCACTTAAAATATTATCTAATTTATTTTCTTGCTCTTTTATAGAGTTATTATTAACAGATATATATTCACTTATAGATATTTTATCTTTATTTAATACATATAACTTGTCTTCTAGTGCTTTAAGTTCATAATCTAATTTATTAATATCCTCTTCAAATAATTTTTGTTCATTTAATAATTTATCTTGTAGTTTTAAATTATTTTCTAAATCATATTTATCAGTAATTACATTTTTAAATTTTAATTGTCCTCCCGTTAGAGAACCACCAACGTGTAATACTTCACCATCTAATGTTACTATTCTATATTTATAATTAATTTTTTTACTTATTATATTTGCAGAATCGATATCTAAAGCTACTATGACATTACCTAATTGATTTTTTATTATGTTTTCATATTTTTTATCATATTTAACTAAATTACTAGCTATGTCTATAAAACCATTTTCATTTTTCAATATATTTAAAGTAGAAGTATCTACTATCTTTTCTTTTATTATATTTAAAGGGAAAAATGTGACTCTACCTAAATTATTATTTTTTAAATACTCTATTGCTTCTTTAGCACATAATTCATTATCTACAACTATATTATTAATTGATTGCCCTAAAGTAGTAGATATAGCTTTAGAATATTTTTCTATAACTTCTATTAATGATCCTATAGTATTATTAATACCCCTAAGTTTAGGGTTTTCTAATACATTTTTAACTGATATAGGCATAGATAAATTATTATCTATAGACTCTTTTAGACTATTTATTTTAATATTTAATATATTTATATTTTTAATAGTATTATTTAATTTATCAAAAATATTAGATTTGTCATTTTTTATTTTTATTATATTTCCATCTATGTCATTTATATCTTTTAAAATATTATCTAAACCATTTTGTTTTACTTTAATATCATTTTTTAATTTATTTATATTAGTATTTAATTTTAACTCTTCTTCTTTTAAATTTATTAAATTTTCGTGTAATTTACTATCTTCTACTTTATATTTTTTTCTTTCTAGTATGATTTGTTTTTTAGCATTTATTTGTTCTACATTTTTAATTTGATCTAATAATTGATGATTCAATTCACTTAACTTTTTATCAATATCATTTATTTTTAATTTATATGAAACACTTTTAGCCTCATTAGTATTATTTGATGTACTTAAACTTACGAGTTCATCTTTAAGCTGTTCCATCTTATCTTTGTTTTCTTGATATTTATAATTAATATTAGTTATATCACTAGCTATCAAAGATATTTCTAAATCTTTTAATTCTTCATTTAAATTTATATATTCTTCTGCTTTTATTTTTTGTTCTCTTAAAGGTTCTATTTCTTTTTCTAACTCATTTATAATATCTTTTACTCTATCCATATTATCATGAGTTTTATCAAGTTTTCTTAGTGCTTCTTCTTTTCTTTTTTTATATTTTAATACACCAGCAGCTTCTTCAAATACAACCCTTCTATCTTCTGGTTTACTTGATAATATATCATCTATTTTTCCTTGAGATATTATATTAAAAGCCTCTTTAGCAATACCACTATCCATAAGTATTTCATTTATATCTTTAAGTCTTACTTTTTCACCATTTAAATAAAATTCATTAGTTCCATCTTTATATAATTTTCTTTTTACTTCGACTTCATCATAAGATATATTTAAATAATTATCAGAATTATCAAATACTAAAGTAACTGTAGCACTATTCATAGGCCCTCTACTTTTACTTCCAGAAAAAATAACATCAGTCATAGATGAATCACCACGAAGTGATTTTACGGATTGTTCACCTAAAACCCATCTTACTGCATCTACTACATTACTTTTACCAGATCCATTAGGCCCTACTATACCAGCAATATTATTATCTAAATCTATAACTGTATTATCTGCAAAAGACTTAAATCCTTGAGCTATTATTTTTTTTAAATACATCTACTATCACCTTACCTAAGTATTATATCAATAAATGGCTATAAAAACAATAAAATTCATAAAATTGTAAATCGAAAAATAATTTTATTAAATTATAGTTAATAAAAAATTGGTAGTTTTTTACTTATTCTACCAATTTTTTTATTTTAATTTTTTATATGTTTAGCCTAGCCAGTTTACTGTAGCTGGGCCATAAGTTATTTGGTCACTTATAGCTCCCCAAGGCGCTCCTTCTATTGAGCCAGATGGTTTATTTATATTTATTATTACACCTACAAAATTAATAAATGCGCCATCCCCTATACTTGTGACACTTGATGGAATTGTTACACTTGTTATGGTTGATCCACCCATCATTGAAAAAAATGCTTGATCTACTATACTAGTTACTCCATTAGGTATTATCACATCTCCTGTTGCATTTGTTCCATCTATTAGTATATTATTTATTATTACAAAGCCATTTGGTGCTGAGGCTTTTTGCGATTCTAGCCATGGGGTTCCATCAAATACCATAGGGCCTATATTTGTTACACTTGATGGAATTGTTATACTAGCTAAATTAGCACAAGCTGAAAATACACCATTTTCTATACTTGTAACACTTGATGGAATTATTACACTTGTTATATTCATATTACCAGCAAATGCGGCTAATCCTATGCTTGTAACACTTGATGGAATTATTATACTACTTAAATTTGTACAATTTTCAAATGCATCACTTCCTATACTTGTAACACTTGATGGAATTATTATACTTGTTATATTCGCATTACCATCAAAAAATGAAGAAAATGCATTATTTTTTATACTTGTAACATCATATATTACACCATTTATTTTTACTTTAGATGCTATTTCTATATCTCCACTTGTTTGTGATACAGTCATAGCTAAGTTTATGGTATTGCTATAATCAACATTTCCTTTATATCCATATACCGTTGCCTCGTTTGAACCAACTGGCACATAATATACTAACTGATTATCTACATTTACTGCTAATCCACTAGTTGTTTCAGTAATTATTACACCTTCTGCTATCAATTCTTCTTTAGGTGATTCTATAGTTAATTTACCATTTGAATCATATGTTACTGTTACACTTTTGTATGTTAATGTTGTTAATGAAGTTTTTTCTATTTTGCCATCTTCTAATCTAATGGTACCACCCTCTGGTTTTTCTCCATCTACTGTTACATTCAACGGATTATCATATCCATCACATAATAAATTACCATCAGCTTGTACTTGGCAACTTGTTGGATTAAACTCACCATTTAAGTTTTCCTTTGCAATAGCTAGTTCTACTGCCTTTAAATAATTTTCTGCACTCCTAATTTGTGCCTCTTTTTTTGAGTCTTCAATAATATCTATTATTATTGGGACTGCTATTAGAGCTATTATTGCTAGTATTACTATTACGGCAAGTAATTCTATTAATGTAAAACCTTTATCCTTCATATTTACCTCCTCATATTTTACATTACTATTTTATCGCAAAAAAAAACAAGTATTTTTTTCAAAAAACATGTTTCATGTCAATTGAAAATGTAAATTTCAGCTTTACATATCAGATTGAGATTTTATTTTATAATTAATAGTTGAACTTAAAAAATAAGAATTTAATTTTGTATTAAAAAAAATAGCTTTCACTATTTTTCATTTAATACATCTTCATATATACTGATTAATTTTTTTCCTACTTTTTTTATATCTCTTTTTTCTGCTGCTTTATATCCTTCGCAAGTTAGATTTGGTAAATTACCATTTAATATTTTTTTAATTTTATCTTCAAATTCATCTAAAGTTTTTGCTTTATATACATTAACTCCATCAGTTAGCCATTCATCAAATACTGGTATATCACGAATTAAAGCAGGTATTTTTGCAGCACATGCTTCCATAATTGGAATGCCTTCCGTCTCTTCTAGCGTTGGAAATAGATATAAATCACACCCAGAATAAGCCCCTCTTAAAACACTTGGTTCTACATACCCTGCAAAAAGTAAATTAGATAATTTTGTATTAACTGCATCTTTTATTTTTTTAGGAGATAAGCTTAAAGGAGATGATCCAAACCAAATAAATTTATATTCAGGCATTCTTTTAGCTAGTTCAACAAAATCTAATATACCTTTTCTTTCTATCCATAAACCTACAGCCATAATTATTTTATCATCGTCTTTAAAATTATATTTTTTTCTAAATTCATCTCCTAATTTATCGTTATGTTTAAAAAAATCAACATCAATTCCATTACTAATATCTGTAATTGGCTTTTTTATTCCATAACCTTCTAATAAATGTTTAGAATAAGGTGTAGGCGTTAGAATATGATCTCCCATAGAATAGCACTTTATTAACCATTTTTTAAATGCTGGAGCTATTTTATTTGATAATATAAATGAATTTCTAAAATCTTCTTCTGTAGAGTGAGCATGGTATATAACTTTTTTACCTAACCTTTTTGCTTTTTTAGCTAAAGCATAAGATTTTGGCCCATAATAATTTATATGAACTATATCATAATCATCAGATAGTTTTGTAGTATATTCAATATTATTTTCTTCTAAAGCCTTTTTTTGATGATTTATAGCCTTTCCTAAACCAGATTTTTTAAATGCTTTATAAAACTCTGTATATAATAAAACTTTCATATAATCACCAAAATAAGTATAGCATAAATATAGTCAATAGACAACTTTAACAAGTATTACATCTTCACCAATTTTTTCTATTTGGTCCCATTTAATAGATATTTCTTTACTACTAGAAAAATAAGAAATTAAAAATCTATGTTTTTCTACTATTAATCCTAAAGTTTTACCTGTATCATCTATATTTACATCTATAATACTTCCTATATTTTTTCCGTCTATTAAATTTACAACCGACTTATTTTGTAAATCAGAAAGCCTCATATAACCACCAATATATTATATGAAAAAAATAGGTATGTGACCTATTTTATAAGTTTTTTTTCTTTTAAAATTTTATTTACATTAAACATATCGTTATTATCTATTCTCATTTTTTCTTTTTCTATCGAAAAATCAAATTTATTATTTTTAATAATTTCTCCATCTATATTACAATTAAGTAGAATATCTGATTCGATACACAATTTATCTGTTTTATAGTATTCTACGTGTTTATCAGATAAATGTTTTACTCTTATAAGTTTTAATAAAAGCGGTATTAAAGTAATTTTATTTAAAGATGATGCAGATACTATATCAAATGTTCCATTATTTAATATTGCATCAGGAGCTATTTTAAAACCATTTCCATAATATTTACCATTGCAAATAGCAAAAATTGTTATATTTTTATTAATACCATTTATATTTATATTATAAGGTTTATACTTAAAATAATTTTTGAATATTCCTTTTATATATGCATAGTTAGAAGAACTTAGCTGTTCTTTTAGAGTGTTAGCATAATTAGCTATATCAGCATCTAATCCAATGGATGCAATATTAATAAAATATCTATTGTTTACTTTTCCTAAATCTACTTTATCATTATTAAAACCTTTTAAAGATTTATAAAAATCATTACCTGTGCCTGTTGGGACTACACTTAACATGCAATCTTTATTAGATATTCCATTTACTACACCATTTAAAGTTCCGTCTCCCCCTACACTATATATTATAGTATCACTTGATGCATAATAATTAGAATACATAGTAGCTTCTAATACATTTTTTGTATAAATTATTATGGGTTCTATATTTAAAGAATTAAAATATTCTTTAATAGCTTTTATTGCTTCGACAGATTTACCATTACCTGATTTTGGATTTACTATAAATACAATTTTCATTACTTCATTCTCCTCATGACAGTTTTATACTAACACAGTAAAAATAAATTGTCAATCATTTTTAATTTATCATTTTTTTCAACTCATTTAAAGCATTTTTTTCTATTCTTGATATTTGTGCCTGTGAAATACCAATTTCATCAGCAAGCTCCATTTGAGTTTTTCCAATTACATATCTTTCTTCTATTATATATTTTTCTTTTTCTTTTAAATTATTTATGGCTTCTTTTAAGGCTACTTTTTCATCTATATATTTCATATCATTTTTTTTATCTTCCAGTTGATCTAATAAATATATAGTATCTCCTCCATCATTATAAATAGGTTCTGATATGCTTAATGTATCTTTCATACTTTCTAGTGCATTAGTAACTTCAAATTCACTTAAATTTAATTTTTTAGCTATTTCGCTTACTGTAGGTTCACGATTTAGTTTATTAGTAAGTTCTTCTTTTACTCTAAATGCATGATATGCCGTATCTTTTATACTTCTAGCTATTCTAACACTGTTATTATCTCTTAAATATCTTTTTACTTCCCCTAAAATCATAGGGACTGCATATGTTGAAAATTTAACATCAAACCTAAGGTCAAAATTATCTATAGCCTTAATTAACCCAACACAACCCACTTGAAATAAATCATCCATGTTTTCTACTCTGTTATTATATTTTTTTAATATACTTAGTACTAACTTTAAATTACCATTTACTATATCATCTTTAGCAAATACATCTCCTTTTTTATATTTCTTAAATAATTCTATCATTTCCTCATTACTTAAAACTTTTAAATTCGCAGTATTCACGCCACATATTTCTACTTTATGACGTGCCATAATATCTCCTTTCTAGATAATTATGGTTAAATGCTTAATTTTATATACATATTATTTTATATAATTCTTGTATATTTAAATAATTTATGATATATTAAATATGTCAAGGAAACTTGCATATAATAAAAAGGATACATTTGATCGGGGAATCAAATGCAATCCCTTAATTAGGATAGCATCTGAAATCAACTGTTGTTGAAATCAGATGCGTTTTATTATCTAAATAGTAAGGTGATTACTATAAAAAATAATAGTAGAATTATAATAAATTGAGATAATTCTCTTTTTGTCATAATTAACCACCACCTTTCTCTTTTAAAGAAAGGGAAAGCATCTGATGTGTTTCAAATGTATCCATAATAATTATACCAAACATATATTCTTATATCAATAGTATATGTTTGTTTTTTTAATAGTTTTAAACAAGCCCAAAAACAAGATCAAATTTTATAAAAAGGGTATAAAATAAGGTCTAAAATATATAAAGTTTGTAATTTCTACTTTATTACATGCCATAATATCTCCTTTCTAGATAATTATGGTTAAATGCTTAATTTTATATACATATTATTTTATATAATTCTTGTATATTTAAATAATTTATGATATATTAAATATGTCAAGGAAACTTGCATATAATAAAAA
>JAUNNO010000037.1 GCA_030531425.1 bacterium | reverse complement strand
TTTTTTTTTTTTTTTTGCGATATGATAGTTGTACAATGTAAAGATAGGAGGGAATTTATGAAGGAAAAAGGTTTTACATTGATAGAGCTTTTAGCAGTAATAGTAATACTAGCCATAATAGCTCTAATAGCAGTTCCAATAATAATAGATATTATTGAAGACTCAAAGAAAGAGGCACTAAAAAGGAGTGCAGAAAATTATTTAAAAGCAGTAGAATTAGCTATTGCAAAAGAGAACTTGAATGGAGAGTTTAATCCAAATAGTTGTACTATAACATCTGGTATAACAAAATGTGGTGACAAAACATTAAATGTCACAGTAGATGGAGAACTACCAGATAGTGGAGAAATAATGCTTTCTAATGGTACTATAGACAAAACTTCATTAACAACATTAACATACAAAAGCGGAACAGTAGCATATGATTCAAATGGTAAATTAACTATAGAATCACCTAAAAAAGAATTAATAGCAGAAGGTGAAATAATTACTCAAGCAACAAATGGTGTAGCCATAAATGTAGATAACCAATTAGTATATTATGTGCCAAATGGTTCAACAGAAGCTATAGTATATGGTTATAGGGGTGAACGCGATTATAGAGATCCTGGCGATATGCTTTTTCAAATGAGCGGAGTACTAACAAGTGGGAATGTAGAAATAGCATCAAAAGTAAAGATAAATGGAGAAACATATCCTGTCAAAAGTGTAGGATCTCAGGCATTCAGTTATAATTCAGATATAACAAGTGTCACAATTCCAGATAGTATAACAAGCATAGGAGAAAGCGCGTTTCAAGGTTGTACTAATTTAAATAGTATAGTAATACCAAATAGTGTAACAAGTATAGGGGCTTATGCATTTTCTGGATGTACTAATTTAGGCAGTATAGTAATACCAACAAGCGTCACAAGTATAGGAAATTCTGCATTTATGGGAATTCCATGGTATATATCACAACAACAATTAAATAATGGTTTAGTAATAGCGGGCTCTATTTTAATAGATGGCAAAAGTGCAACAGGCGATGTAGTAATACCAAACAATGTCACAAGTATAGGATCTCTGGCATTTGCTTTGAATTCAAATATAACAAGTGTCACGATTCCATCAAGTGTGACAAGTATAGGAAGTGGAGCCTTTATGAATTGTAACAATTTAAAAACAATAAATATAGATAAACCTGAAGGTTCAATATCTGGTTCACCTTGGAGCGGATCTGGTTGTACAATAAACTGGGCTAATTAATTAAAAATTATCATATAGAAATCTATATGATTTTTTTTGTTTTAATTATTATTAAAAGATGATATAATAAATTTGTTATATGATAGAAGTGTGATGTTATGAAGAAATTATTTAAAAATAAGTTATTTATAATTCTTTTGATAGTAGTATTATCATTAATATTATGTTTTATTGGAATATATTTTTTATTTTATTTTTCATTTAATATAAAAGGAAGTAAAACACTTAGTTTAAATGTTAATTCTGAGTATAAAGAAAAAGGTGTAAAATTTAATTATTTAAAACAAAAAGTAAATGTAAAAAATAATATTAATATAAAAAAAATAGGAAGTTATAAGGTTACTTATTCTATAAAATATTTATTTTTTAATATAAAAAAAGAAAGAGTAGTAAATGTAGTAGATAAGGAAAAACCAGTAATAGAACTTGTGGGTAATATAGATAGTATTGTATGTCCTAATAATGATTATATAGAAGAAGGGTATAAGGCATATGATAATTATGATGGTGATATAACTAGTAAAGTTAAAACTATAATTGGTGATGGTATTATTGATTATATTGTTTTAGATAGTTCTTTAAATCAGACTAAAATAACTAGAAATATAATAAAAAAAGATGAAACTAAACCTGTAATAACTTTAAAAGGCAATGATACTGTATATATAAAAAAAGGAGTATCTTATCAAGATTTAGGATATGAAGTAACAGATAATTGTGATACTAATATTGAGGTACAAACAAACTCTTTTGTAGATTCTAATAAAGAAGGTAAATATAAAGTGATTTATACAGCAACAGATTCTAGTGGAAATAAAGAAGAAGTTATTAGAAATGTAGTTGTATATTCATCATCTGGTACAGGAGTTATATATCTAACTTTTGATGATGGGCCATCATCTTCTGGAACAACTGCTCATATTCTAGATGTATTAAGGGATGAAGGTGTTTCTGCTACATTTTTTGTAACTGGAAGTGGACCTGATTATTTAATTAAAAGAGAATATGATGAAGGTCATACTGTTGCGCTTCATACTAGTACACACGAGTACTCTAGTATATATTCATCTGTTGATAATTATTTTAATGATTTAAGTATTATTCAAAATAGAGTTTATAATATTACTGGAGAAAAAGTAAATATAATAAGATTCCCAGGAGGAAGTAATAATACTGTAAGTAATAATTATAATAATGGTATAATGAATACATTAACAAATGAAGTAATAAATAGAGGATATAATTATTTTGATTGGAATGTATCTAGTGGAGATGCTGGGGGATGTTCTACTAGCACTTGTGTATATAATAATGTCATAAATGGTCTTTCTAAATCAAGACAAAATATAGTATTAATGCATGATATAAAATCTATTACAAGCTCTGCTATACAAGATATAATAAGATATGGTAAAGAAAATGGATATGTGTTTAAAAAAATTGATCAAACAACCACCCCAATAAGGTTTAAATGAAAACTGTAAAGAAACAAGCAATTTTCATGATTTAGTCAAATGAAAAGTTAACTGACAAAATTATATAGAAATGATATGTATGTTAAAGATATTTCAAATAAGCTAAGAAGTTCATTATATGTAAAAAAAAGAAATGGACAGTTTGTTGGAGCTTATGCGCCATTCGGATATAATAAATCTGATGATGATAAACATAAGTTAGTAATAAATGAAGAAGAAGCTTTAGTAGTTAGAAGAATATTTAATATGTTTAAAAATGGTTTATCATTATCTAAGATATGTGATATCTTAACTAAAGAAGGTATTCCAACTCCTAGTATTTCAAAGAATATGAATATTGGACAAAATAATCTTCATTATGGAGTTTGGTCTACTAGAACAGTAAATGATATATTAAAGTGTCCAACATATATTGGTAATTTAACACAATGTAAGCAAAGAAAAGTTAGTTATAAATCTAAAAAAGTAGTTCATAACAAACAAAATAATTGGATTGTAGCAAATAATGCAGTACCTGCTATTATAGATGAAGAAACATTTGATTTAGTAGCTAATATGTTTAAGAGTAATAAGAATAAAGGTTTAAATAATGGTATAACAGATAAATTACTTTTAAGAGGTTTAATTTTTTTGTAAAGAATGTGGACATACTATTGGGTTTAGAGCTCAAGAACAAAACACAAAAAAACATGGTAATGTTGTAAGAATATATGGAAATTGTAATTACTGGTCTAAAAGGAAGAAACAAAATGTCTGCACTCCACATAGTGTTAAATATAATGATATTGAAGAAGTTGTTTTAATGGAATTAAAAAAGATGTGTAAAAAATATTTAGATGCTAAAAATTTAGAGAATATTTTAAAGACTTCAAATAAATTAGAACAAAAGAAAGAAAAAATAAAAATCGAAATACTAAAATTAGAAAACAACAATAATAAGCTTAATAAAAAAACAGATGCTTGTTATAATGATAAGCTAGAGGATAATATTACTTTAGATATGTATAAAAGAGCTTATAATAATTTTATAGGCGAAATACAAACTAACAATCATAAAATAGAAAAATATAAAGAAGACTTAATTAATCTTGAAAATAATAAACTCTTAGATGATGACTATTATACTAACAAAATTAAAGAATTTATGAAATTAGAAAATCCAACACGCATGTTTATAGCTAGTTTAATTGATAAGATAGAAATAGATGAAGATAAAAATATAAATATTTATTATAAATTTAAACTAGTTTAAAGGAAACTTAACACTTTTATAGTATATTAATAGTAAAGGAGGTAAAAAAATATGAAGAATGAAATCGTATTGTTTGAAAATCAGAATGTTAAACTAGAAGTTAATATGAAAGATGAAACAGTTTGGTTAAATACTGAACAAATAGCACAGTTATTTGATAGAGATTACAAAACTATAAGAAAACATATAAACAATGCTTTAAATGAAGAGTTAAGTGATCAAGTGGTTGTCGCAAAATTTGAGAATACCACTACACATGGTGCAATTGACGGAAAAACTCAAACGCATATGATTGATTATTACAATTTAGATATGATTATTTCAGTTGGATATCGTGTTAAAAGTAAAAATGGTATAATTTTTAGAAAATGGGCCAATAAAGTCTTAAAAGACTATATGTTAAAAGGATATGCAGTTAATCAAAAAAGATTAGAATATTTAGAAAAGACAATTAAGTTAATTGACATTGCTGGACGAATAGATCAAAAATTGGATGGCGATGAAGCACAAGAAATAATTAGAGTAATCAATAATTATTCAAATGCTTTAAATTTATTAGATGATTATGATCATAAGACAGTTTCAAAACCTAAAGGAACGAATAGTGATGAAAGAATTAATTATACTGATTGTATAAATATTGTAAATAAATTAAGATTTAATAGTGATAGTGATTTGTTTGCTTTAGAAAGAAACGAAGGTTTAAAAGCAATTATAGGCACTATATATCAATCTTTTGACGGTAAAGATTTGTATCCTAGTATAGAAGAAAAAGCAGCCAATTTCTTATATTTAATTACAAAGAATCACACTTTTATAGATGGTAATAAAAGAATAGCAGCAACTTTATTTATATATTTCCTAGAATTTTATAATATTTTATATAAAAATCATAAACAAGTAATTGATAATAATACACTTGTTGCAATTACATTATTAATTGCACAGTCTAATCCTAAAGAGAAAGATATACTAATAGATTTAGTAATGAACTTTTTAAATGATTAGAAAATGAAACCATGACAAATTATCACACTTTAAATTATTAAAAAATGAGATGGTTACATTTTGTAACTATCTGAAAAAAATTTTATAAAACAATACACTATAATATAAAAATTTAAAACTCTTGTGTGTATATGTCTTTTCACAAGTTTTAAATTTACCAACCCAAGAAGAACATCTCTCAATATTCCTGTTTTTTAATATTTCATTTGATACTGTTTTATAAGACTTACATATATCATCAGCTATGGATTTAATACTTTTATTTTCTTCAATACCTTTTTCAATTTTAATTCTTTTAGCTAAATCTAGATGTTTATTATAACAATTACTAGTTTTCATAATATAAAATCCTTCCTTTCAAAAAAACTAGTAAAATATCAAAAAGTATTATATAGTAAATAAGCAAAAGTACAAGACTGCACTTTTGCCAAAAAATATTATATGATAAAAGTTTTTAGTCAAGGATCAAGATGAACGAGTCTAAAGCCTCGTCCTTGACAAAAACTATTGAAAGACTAAATTACAAAACTATATTAATTATTGCCATTTACTTTTTCAATTTACTTATGATTTTTTCTTTGAATTATTTCTTTTAATTTTTAAAATTTTAATGTATAATGTATATAGTAGGTGATTGTATGTTAGGTAATATTATTGGTCTTGAAGATAATGTAGTTATATTAAAATTAAATATTAATCTTGATGAAGTTCAAAGTATAATAAACTTATATGTTTTATTTGAAGATAATGAAAGAAAAATAATAGGTGAAGTTGAAAATATAAAAAAAGATATTGCTATGGTTAATTTAGTTGGCGAAATGATAAATGATAAATTTGTATTTGGTGTATCAAATAAACCATCATTTTCTGCAACTTCAAAATTAATTTCAAAGGATAAAGTTAATACTATTTTAGGTATGACTGATTATAATGAGAAAAAATATTTATATATAGGTAAAAGCCCTATATATGAAGATTTAAAAATAGGGGTTAATATAAATGAGTTTTTTAGTAATCATTTTGCTATATTTGGATCAACAGGATCAGGTAAGTCTTGTAGTGTAGCTCGTATTTTTCAGAATTTATTTGAAAAAGAAAATTCTATTCCATATAGAGCTTCTATTTTAATTTTTGATGCATATGGAGAGTATCATAATGCTTTTAAGGACTTAAATAAAAAAGTACCTGAAATAAATTTTAAAGCATATACTACTAATGTAAAAGAGGAAAGTATTCCTAATATAAAAATACCTTTATGGTTACTTAGTGTTGATGACATAGCTCTTCTTTTAGAAGCTGAATCAAAATCCCAACTTCCAATAATAGAAAAAGCTATGAAGTTAGTTACGATATTTGCTAAAAATGAAGAATTAGTTTTAAAAAGCAAAAATGATATAATAGCTAGAGCAATATTAGATATACTTTCAAGTGGTAAAACACCAGCTGGTATAAGAGACCAAATATTTTCTGTACTTTCACACTTTAATACTAAAGATTTGAATTTAGAAACTCCAATATATCAACCAGGCTATACTAGGCCTTTAAAACAGTGTTTGTTGATAGATTCTACAGGTAAAATTAGAGAGATGGAACTTCTTACAACTTTTATTAGTGGATTTTTAGTTGATGATGTTGAACTAAGTATGCCTGATGGAAGTTTTAAATATACATTAAAAGATTTATATGATGCATTTGAATTTGCTTTAATATCTGAAGGAGTACTTTCAAGTGACAAGATATTTGATGATTACAATGTATTAAAAGTTAGACTAAGAGCTCTTATGAACAGTGATTATGCGAAATATTTCGATGTAGATAATTTTTGTTCAAAGGATGAATTTATAAAAGAGATATTAACTATAGATAATAGTAGAAAAGCTCAAATTATTAATTTTAATATTAATTATGTTGATGATAGATTTGCTAAAACAGTTACTAAAATATATTCTAGATTATTCTTTGAATATGCTAAAGGTTTAAATAAAAGAGGAAGTATTCCTATTCATATCGTTTTAGAAGAAGCACATAGATATGTACAAAATGATACTGATGTTAATGTAATAGGATATAATATTTTTGATAGAATAACTAAAGAAGGAAGAAAATATGCAGTTATGTTAGGACTTATATCTCAAAGACCTTCTGAGTTATCTACAACAGCTCTTTCTCAGTGTAGTAATTTTTTAATATTTAAAATGTTACATCCTACAGATGTAGAGTATATAAGGCAAATGGTACCAAATATAACTAATGAAATTTTAAAGAAAATAAAATTATTACAACCAGGTACTTGTATAGCTTTTGGATCAGGATTTAAACTTCCTTCACTAATAAGGCTTGATATGCCAGATCCATCTCCATCAAGTAATAGTTGTGATATAAGTAATATATGGTTTATAGATAAATAGAAGAATATTAATTCTTCTTTTAGTTGATAGGTGATTTAATGACAATAATAGATATAATAAATAAAAAAAGATTAGGTAAAGAATTAAAAAGAGAAGAATTAGAGTTTGCTATAGAAGGTTATTTAGATAATTCTATTAAGGATTATCAAATGTCTTCTTTATTAATGGCTATAGTAATAAATGGAATGACTGAAAGTGAAACCATTAATTTAACAGATATTATGTTAAAAAGTGGTGATATATTTGATTTAAGTAAGATAGATGGCATAATTGTTGATAAACATTCAACTGGAGGAGTAGGTGATAAAGTAACATTAGTCCTTGCGCCACTTCTTGCTTCATTAGATATAAAAATAGCTAAAATGAGTGGTAGAGGATTAGGTCATACTGGAGGAACTATAGATAAATTAGAGTCTATAGAAGGATTTAATGTAAATATTTCAAAGGATAAGTTTATAAAACAAGTAAATGATATTAATATAGCTTTAATAAGTCAAAGTGATACTATAGTTCCTGCTGATAAAAAGTTATATGCCCTAAGAGATGTAACTGGTACAGTTGAATCAATACCATTAATCGCATCTAGCGTAATGTCAAAAAAATTAGCTAGTGGTGCTGATGTTATATTAATAGATGTAACAGTAGGTAGAGGAGCTTTGATAAAAAATTTAAAAGATGCAAGAAGACTTGCTAATTTAATGGTAAAAATAGGTAAAGCTTATAGAAAACCTACAATTTGTATTTTAACTAGTATGGAAGAACCATTGGGTTATGCTATAGGAAATGCATTAGAAGTTAAAGAAGCAATAGATACTTTAAAAGGAAATGGACCAGATGATTTACTAGAAGTAGTAATGACTTTGTGTTCTATAATAATAGGCGCAACAAAAAAAATATCTAATAGTGAAGCCAAAAAAATGCTTATTAATCAATTAAAAAATAAAAAAGCATATAATAAATTTAAACAATTAGTAGAAGCTCAAGATGGAGATATAACAAATATAAAAGTATCAGATAAAGCATTTTCAATAAAAAGTGAAAAAGAAGGTTATATAGCAAAAATAGATGCACTACGCCTAGGCGAAATTGCTAAGAAAATAGGTGCCGGAAGAAGTACATTAAAAGATAAAATCGATTATGAAGTAGGTCTTGTTTTAAGTAAAAAAGTTGGAGATTATGTAGAAGTTGATGAAGAATTATTAAAGCTTTATCTTAATAAAAAAGATGTAAGTATAAAAGAAATATTAGATTGTTATACTATAGTAGAAAATAAGATAGATAAACCAAAATTAATATTAGATATAATAAAATAGTGTAAACATATGTCAAATTTTTGATATTTACTTGAAATTAGAAAGAATATATTATATTCTAGATATGTGATAAAAAAACGGAGGAGATTATATGATATATCCATCAATAGATAAATTATTAAATGTTGTAGGTTCAAAATTTTTACTTGTTAATATTGTTTCAAAAAGAGTTAAAGAAATGGAAGAAAAAGATTATTATCAATTAAATGAGTATAAATCTACAAAAAATATAGGTAAAGCATTAGAAGAAGTTTCAAAAGGACTAATTCATATAACTGATAATTAATATGGATAAAATAAAAAAGTATATAACTAAATTATATGGTATAATTGTTAGCCCTAGTATGGCTTTTTTGCCAGGAAATATAGCTTTCTTTTTGGTTTTGTCAATATTTCCAATTTTAACTTTAATAGGTGTTATAGCATCTAAATTCTCAATAGATATAAATGCACTTGTAAATGTAATTAATACTACTATGCCAAAGAATATAGCATCAGTTTTAGCTACATTTATGCAAGGTAAAGGCTTTGATACTAATATATTGATATTTATGGGTATTGGATTTTATTTAGCTAGTAATGGATCTAATGCTATAATTCTTGCTAGTAATAATATATATGGATTTCCTAATTCAAATTATTTAAGAAGAAGAATAAAAGCTATATTTATAACAGTATTAATACTTCTTTTATTAATATTCTTATTAGGATTTGTGGCTTTTGGAAATCATATTTTAACTTTTATATTATCAAAAATAAATGATCAAAAATTAGTAGATCTTATTTATAATTTATTTATAATCTTAAAATGGCCATTTGCTATTTTTGTAATATTTTTTAATGTAAAACTTATTTATACTATAGCTCCAGATTGGAAAATTTTGACAAAGCATACAACTCGTGGAGCAATATTTACAACATTTAGTTGGATTATAGTAGTACAAGTTTATTCATATTGGGTAACTCATTTTTCAAATTATGATTTGTTTTATGGAAGTTTATCTAATATAGTAATACTTATGTTAATGACATATTTTATTTCTTATATTTTAGTAATTGGAATTGCTATAAATGTAAAATCTTACGAATATAAAATAGAAGATTGATAAAAATAAAAATGTACTTATGTTGTCTAAGTACTCTAGACTACCATTTGACAACAAAAAGATAATTGAAAAAAATTATCTTTTTAATTAAGAAAATTTTAATTTTTAATAGTTAAACCTTTATGTTTGAATTTTTACATGTTATAATGTTATATATAGTTAGGAGGAGTTTATGACACCACATAACGAAGCAAAAATAGGTGATATTGCAAAAAATGTATTAATGCCTGGTGATCCTTTAAGAGCAAAACATATAGCAGATACATTTTTAGATGATGTAAAGTTAGTAAATACAGTAAGGAATATGAATGCTTATACTGGCAAATATAAAGGTAAAATGGTTACTATAATGCCAAGTGGTATGGGATGCGCTAGTATTGGAATCTATTCTTATGAATTATTTAAATTTTACGATGTTGATAATATTATTAGAATAGGAACAGCAGGATCATACAGTAAAGATTTAGATTTATATGACTTAGTATTGGCAGAAGAATCATATTCATTATCTAGTTATGCTAAAATACAAGGATATGATAGTAATATAATAAAATCAAGTGAAATTTTAAATAAAAAAATAATTGATGTTTCAAATGATAAAAAAGTCACTAAAGCAAGAATTCATACTACGGATGTATTTTATTTTGATGAAGATATATCTGATTTATATAATAATAAGAAGTGTGTATGTACTGAAATGGAATCATTCGCATTGTTTTATAATGCGTTAAAATTAAACAAAAATGCAACAAGTATTCTTACTATATCAGATAATTTAGTAACAAATAAAAGAGCAAGTATAGAAGAAAGACAAACCGCATTTGATGATATGATAAAAATAGCTTTAGATGCAATAGTTAATTTATAATAAAAAAAAACTTGGTAATAATAGTATGTAGAGGTGGTTTTCATGAAATATAAAAAAATAAGTAATTATTCTTATAATCTTCATGTCATAAAAACAAAGAAGTTTAAAACAGTAACAGTTCAAGTTAATTTTAAAAGGAAAGTAAAAAAATCTGAAATAACATATAGAAATATGATTATTAATACACTTTGTGAATCAAATAGTATTTATCCTACAAAAAGGCTTATGACAATTGAAACAGAAAATCTATATGATTTATCTTATAGAGGTATGAATTACATATCAGGTAAATATAATGTTATGAATTTTGAAATAACTTTTTTAAATGAGATTTATACTGAAGAGGGTATGTTAGATAGGTCTATAAAATTCTTATGTGATATAATATTTAAACCGAATATAGAAAAATTAAGGGGTAAAATTTCTTTTTGTGAAGACAGTTTTAATAAGGCTTATAATTCTTTAAAAGATAGCATTATATCACAAGAAGAAAATCCAGATGATTATGCAAGAATAAGGATGCTTGAAAATATGGAACCTAAATCTTGTGTTTCTTATAGAAGTGTAGGGTATTTATCAGATTTGGAAGAAATAAATAAAACAAAATTATATAATTACTATCAAACAATTTTAAATAGTGATATTATGGATATTTTTGTAATAGGAGATGTATCTGAATCACATATAAAACGTGTTATTGAAGATAATTTTGACATTGTTAAAACATTAAAAAAACCATCAGAATCTCATTTTATGTTACCAAGTAAACCTAAGATGTTACCTAAACTTATAAAAGAAAATAAAAAAATAAATCAAAGTAAATTAGTGCTTGGTTATAAGATAGACAAAATGACTGATTTTGAACTTAGATATGTACTTAATGTTTATTCATATATTTTTGGTGGAAGTTCTGATTCTAAACTTTTTAAAACAGTAAGAGAAGAAAATAGCTTATGTTATTATATTTCTTCTATATCACAACCATTAAATAGTATATTATTTGTAAGAGCAGGGATAAATAAAAATGATTTAAAAAAGACTTTATCATTAATAAAAAAAGAATTTAATAATATGAAAAAGGGTAATTTTAAAAATGATGATATAATAAAAGCTAAAATAACTTATGTAAATAGTATAAAGGAATTAGAAGATAATCCTCAAAGTTTACTTAGTTTGTATGCTGGAATTGAGTATTTAAATTCAGATGATATAGATGATAGAATTAAAAAAATAAATAAGGTAACTCGTGATGATGTTGTGAAATTAGCAAGCAAAATACATTTAGATACTATATATTTGTTAGAAGGTGATACAGTTGAAAAAAACTAAAATAGAAAAACTTGATTTATACCTTTATGAAGAGGTTTTAGATAATGGACTTAGAGTATTTATTGTACCTAAAGATAATGTAAATGGTATATATGTAACATTATCTACTAAATTTGGTTCTGTTTATACAGAATTTAAGACATCGTCTTCTAAAAAAATGAATAAAGTTCCACTTGGAGTTGCGCACTTTTTGGAGCACAAGGTTTTTGAACAAAAAGATGGAAAAGATCCATTTACTTTTTATTCGGAACGTGGTTGTGATGCAAATGCTAATACTTCTAATTATAAAACAACTTACCTTTTCAGTGGATCAAATGGTTTTGATGAATGTTTAAATTATTTACTTGATTATGTACAATCACCATATTTTACTGATGAAAATGTTGAAAAAGAAAAAGGAATAATAGAACAAGAAATAAAGATGTATGAAGATGATCCTTTCTTTAAAATGTATGATGGAATAATTTACAATTCATTTCTAAAACATCCTATAAAATATCCTATTGCAGGATCTATAGAAGATGTAAAATCTATAACAAAAGAAGACTTGTATACTTGTTATAATACATTTTATAATCCATCTTTAATGTTTTTAGTAATTGTTGGAAATGTAGACGTTGAAGAGACTATAAATATAATAAAATTAAATCAAGAAAACAAAAAATATGATAAAGTTGATAATTTAAAAATTAAAACTTATAATGAGCCAGATGAAGTTTGTAAAGAAAAAGAAATTAAGAAAATGGATATTAAAATTCCAAAACTTGGAATAGGATATAAAATTAATTGTTCAAAATTTAAAGATAATATATATGATACTAGAATATATTTAAATATTTTATTTGATTTAAAATTAGGTACTACATCAGTATTAAATGAAAAGTTAAAACAATTAAATTTAGTAACAAGTGAAATAGATTATACTCTTGTTAATACAGATAAACATATTTTGGTTATAATAATGGCTGAAACTAAGGACCCAGATAAAGTTAAAAAATTAATAGAAGAAGAGTTAAAGGATTTAACTGTAACAGAAGATGAAATTGAAAGAAAAAAGAAAACAAGAAAAAGTGGATGTATATATAGGACAGATAGTATATATGCAATAAATAATAAAATTGTTAGCAATATTATGAATTATGATAAAGTAATAACAGATGATTATAAAAAAATTGATGAAATTAATATTAATGAAATGAATAAAATAATAAAAAATATAAATTTAAATAATAAAACTGTTTATATAATAGATAAATCTTGATTTTAATTAATTTTTATGTTACATTATATACAGATTTAAAGGAGGATTTATGACTACATTATTAATTATAGTATCAATATTAATAATTGCTATAGTACTTTTACAAAGTGGAAAAGCAGAAGGTGCTTCTTCTATAATTACTGGTGGCAATAGTGATTTGTTTAAAAATAGAAAAGAAAGAGGAGGAGAACTTGTTATAACTTATACAACTATAGTTCTTGGAATTGTTTTCTTTGTATTATGTGCTATACTTTAAGATTGATTTTTCAATCTTTTTTTTGTAAAATTATAATAGGTGATATGATGAAGAAGATAATAATTGCACTAATAACTATAATATTAATAGTTCCTATTAGTTTTTTATCAATAAAATATGTAAAAGCAGATAGTGGTTGGGATACAAGTTATGATTCAGGTTCAAGTTGGGATTCTGGATCTAGTTG
>JAUNNO010000036.1 GCA_030531425.1 bacterium | reverse complement strand
TATATATGCACCTATATTTATCATTAGTATGACTATAATTTTATCTAATAATATATTTACTAAATTAAAAGAAGTATTAATAAGTATAGGTAATAATTCTACTAATATCTGGTTAATACATAGTTTCTTTTGTTATCACTGGTGTCAAAGATTTATATTTATGCCTAAACTATCAGTATTAATATTTTTACTATTACTTGTCGTATCATATATTTCAAGTATAATAATTAATAAATTTTATAAGTTTATAGGAGGTTTATATGGAACACAAAATGCGTCTTCATAATGATCCATTTATAAAGATAAAGAATGGTACTAAAACAGTAGAATTAAGATTAAATGATGAAAAAAGAAGCTTAGTAAAAATAGGCGATACTATAGAATTTACTAATAGAAGTAATGAAGAAACTATAATAGTAGATGTTATAGATATAAAAAAATATAATAGTTTTGAAGAATTATATAGTCATTTTAATAAGATAGAAATGGGTTATAATGAAGAAGATATAATAGATCCTAAAGATATGGAAAAATACTATACTAAAGAAGAACAAGATAAATATGGAGTATTAGGTATAGTAATAAAAATAAAAGAAGATTAACTCTTCTTTTTCTTTTTATATAATAATTTATTAATAGTAATATCTTCTAATGATTGTCTGATTAAATCTATTAGTACACAAATTATTAATATAGTAAAACTTGCAAATAAAATATTAATAATAGGATAATCACTATTTATATAATACTTAGTCTTAAATAAAGTATCCCATATCAATTTAGATAAAGGCCCATCATGTATTAAATAAATACCTAAAGTAGTAGAACTAATAATATTTATAATCTTACTCTTAATATTAATTTTTAAAAACATATTAAATACGCATATACTAAGTATAATCATAAAAATATTATTTGGAGTCCATAAATAAGCTACTTCATTAGTACCTATAGAATTAAAAAAGTCATAATTCTTATCAAAGAAATAAATACTAAATATCATAATACTACTAGTTATTATAAAAGTTCTAATTAACTTCTTATTAGTATTAATAAAATTAAAATTATATTTTCTTATATATGAACCAATAAAATAAAGGATAACTGCCCATATGAATCTATTGAAGAAAAATCCTTTTTCACTATAGTTAAATAATATGCCATAGACTGTAGGTATAATAGACCAGACAATTAAACTAGTAATAATTAATTGTTTATGCATACTTTTATCAATATTATTAATAGTAGTATTCAAATAAGGTACAAATAAAAGTAGTAAGAAGTATGCAGTAACAAACCAATATATTAAGGGATTAGTTAAAGGAAAGAATAGTTTTATTAATTCATTAGTATTATGGATATCTACTAAATCTAATCTAAAACTAATAAATAAACTAATATAGTAGTAGAAATATACTTCTAATATTAACTTAAGTACCTTTTTAAATGTAAGTTTATTTTTATCATAGAAATATCCAGTTATAAGTAAAAATAAGTTACAACCTAATTCACCACAGAATAAAATACATTTAATAATATATGATTGTAAATCTAAATTAGTATAAGAGTATTCACTATAATATACATAGTGAAAACAGATTATTAAGAATATAGAAAATATTCTAAGTAATTCTATATTAGACTTTCTTTCTTTATTCATATAAATCAACCTTACCTTTATAAAATGATTGTATCATAATAAACATAATTAATAAAATATTATGTTATAATAAGGAAGAGGTAAAGAAAATGAAAATAAAAGTAATAGGAGACTCTTTAGCTGCTGGAGTAGGTAGCTCTAATATAGAAGAAACTAATGAAGTATTATTTAGAGATCTATTAAAGAAATATTGTCGTATAAAGACATATAACGCATGGCATAATCTATTAGAAAAGTATTATAAAGATAATAATATAGATTGTACTATAACAAATTATGGTACAGTAGGTGCTTTCTCTTATCAAATAAATAAATACTTAGATAAGTTAGTATCTAAAGAAGATGACATAGTAATAGTATTAGTAGGAATAAATGATAGAAAAAGAGTAAATGGACTAAAAGAATTAAATACTAATTTAAGAAGCATTATAGATAAATTAAAAAGTATGAATAAAACTATAGTAGTATTAACTCCAACTCCATCAACTACAAAGAATGAGTACTATGAAAATAGAATATATCATACAAAAGATATTGTAAAAATAATAAGAGAAATATGTCTAGAAAAAGACGTATTATTAATAGATTTATATGAATATATTAATAAGTATTTAGAGGATAATAAATTAGAATTAGAAGATATAATATATGGAGATAATTCTCGTAATGATGGATTCCATCCATCAGATAAAGTACAAAAATTAATGTATGAAAAAATAGTAAAAGATATTAATATGATATAATAAGAGAGTATAAAAGGAGACAAAAATGAATCAAGAACTTAGAGGATTAGACAGAATAAGAATACCAAAGTATTCATTGAGTGAAGAAATAATGAGTGCTATATCTCATGGCTTAGGAGTAGCACTTTCGATAGTAATATTAGTAACATGTATAGTAGTTGCAGGAATACATCATAATGGAATAGGAGTAGTAGCTTCAGTAATATATGGAGTAACTTCAATAATTCTATATTTAATCTCAACTCTATATCATTCACTAGCTAGAAATAAAGCTAAAAAAGTATTTAGAATATTAGATCACTGTTCTATATATTTATTAATTGCTGGTACATATACACCATTTGCTTTAGTAACTTTAAGAAATGTTAATAATACAACAGGATGGATGGTATTCACAGTAGTATGGATATGCGCAATTATTGGAATATTACTAACTACAATAGATATGAATAAATATAAGATTCCAGGATTATTACTATATTTAATAATGGGATGGGTAGTAATATTTACACTTAATACATTAATAGTAGGTATATCAAAAACAGCATTATATATAATGATAACTGCAGGAGTAATATATACAGTAGGAGCACTAATTTATTGTATAGGTAAGAAGATTAAATACATGCATTCAGTATTCCATGTATTTGTACTAATTGCTTCATTATTATTTTATTTATCAATTATAAATTATGTATTATAAGGAGTAGTATATGGCTAAATATGACGTATTTGATTTTGATAAAACATTATATATACATGATAGTACAGTAATGTTCTATTTATATTGTTTAAAAAAATATCCTAGATTATTTAAGTATCTACCTAAAGAATCAATAGAATTTATTAAATTTAGATTAAAAATAATTCCTAAGAAAACATTTAAAGAGGGTTTCTTTAAATTTGTAGATTTAATAGATGATATAGATAAAGAAGTAGAAGAGTTTTGGAAGATAAATAAATCTAAAATAAGAACTAATCTTATAGAAAAAAATGGTAATAAAAAAGTAGTAATATCAGCATCTCCTGAATTTTTACTTAAAGGTATTTGTAAAGAAATTGGAATAGATACTTTAATCGCAACTAATATAGATAAAAATACAGGTAAATTTACTGGTAATAATTGTTATGGTGAAGAAAAAGTAGTAAGATTTTATGAAAAATTCGGTCAAGTAGAACCAGAGAGTTTCTATAGCGATTCATTATCAGATACTCCAATGGCAGAAATATCTAAGAAGAGTTACTTAATTAAGAACGATAAAGTATTAGATTGGCCAAAGAGGTGATAATATGAAATTTTGTCCTGAATGTGGCTCTAAATTAGATGACAAAATAATATGTCCCGGTTGTGAATATAATATTGAAACTAAAATTAGACCTGAGAAAGAAGAAACACAATGTGTAGATGGATATAAAGAAATAAAACCAGATCATATTAAAAAGATAGAATTAAAAGAATTAAAAAAAAGAAAAATTGATTTTGGTAAAATAAATTCAATTACTTATAGTAGTTCTGGTGGTATGATGGGTGGAAGAAATTATCTAACTCTAGATTTTAATAAAAAAGAAGTAGAGACTTATAACTTAGAATGGCATCATGGAGATGCTATTACAAAATTATATAAAGTAAAAGATGATAAAGTAATAAATGAAATCAAACAATTAATAATAGAAAACAATATGTTTGCATGGACTGATATTCCTATAGATACAAGATTTATAGCTTATGATGCTCCTACAAATTCATTTTCTATTAGTTGTACAAATAATACATATACATTTAATACAATGATAAATATGAATCAAGAAGAAATAGACATTTATATGAATATTAGAAATCTAGTAAATAATTTATTAAATGATGAAAATTTAATATCAAAAAATGTAGATAAAGGATTAAATTCAATAATTACAGGTAATAATCAAGGTAATTCAAGATTTTGTCCTGAATGTGCAAAAGAATTAGAGAAAGATGAAAAAATATGCAAATCATGTGGTACAATCATAGGTAATAAATAAAGAGGTAGTATATGAAAAAGAATATATTTAAATTATTATTAGTTATCACAATATGTTTATTATTAACTGGATGTAGTGAAGAAGAAAAAGAAAAGAAAACAATCACAAATAATGCCGTAGATTATCTATCTACAAAATATAATATTAAGAAAGATAATATAGAAATAAAAGATAATAAGTTATATGGTAATTCTACAATATGTTTAACTAATTGTCCTGATAATGAATTAAAAGTAACTGTAAAAAAAGAAGAGTATACAATTACTTATAATCGTAAGGATAATGTATTTAGTGATAATTATGAAGTTAAGACTATAGTAAATGATTATATTGCATATATTAAGTCTAAATTAAAAGTAGTCGCAAATATAACTATAGAAGATGCAGAAAAAATAAGAGTAGAAGACAAATATAATGGTAAGATAGATGAATTTTTAAAAGACAATAATCTTAATGCCATAATAATTGTAGAAGCTACTACACAAGATCAAGCAATCCTAAATTGGAGAGCGTATTCATTAGATGCTATTACTTCACTAGAAGATTTAGATATTAATTATAATTTAAGATTCTCAGTAATAGATAATGATAAAGAAACAATAATTTATAATTATAAATCTACTACTAAAGATAATAAATTTGTAATGGAAAATAATATTACTAATGAAAAATTAGAATGTGATAGAGATACTTTAGTAAACGCAACATGTAGAAATAGATAGACTAGTAATAGTCTATTTTTTTGTTATAATAAAATTGAGGTGTAATTATGCTATTTAAAAAGAATAAATATCTTATCTTAAATTATGAAATAAGTGCAGGTATACCATTTAAATGGGAATTTGAAATAGAAGATGAATCTATAGTAGAATTTGTAGAAAAGAAAACATTAAAAAGTAAAAGTAGAAAACCACTATGTGGAGGGCCAGTTTATACAGATTATAAATTCAAGGGATTAAAAGAAGGAGAAACTAAAATAATATTTAAGTTTGTATCTATTACTAATGAGTACGATGAATCAAGAGAAGAACATAAAGTAAGAGTAGATAAAGATAATAATATATATTTAGTACATGAATAATATGGAATTAGTTAAATCAAAGACAATTTTATCTAAAGTTAAATATGGAAATGACTGGTATGGAGTAGACTACAATATGAATCTTTATAGAGGATGCCCACATGGATGTATTTATTGTGATAGTAGAAGTAATTGTTATCACATAGATAATTTTGATATACCAAAAGGTAAAGAAAATGCCATAAATATTCTAGAAAAAGAACTATCTACAAAGAAAGAAAAAGGTGTCATAGGAATAGGATCTATGTCAGATACATATAGTCCGGTTGAATTGAAATATGAACAAACCCGTTCTGCTTTAAAATTAATATCTAAATATAAATTTGGAGTATCTATAGATACTAAGAGTGATCTAATACTAAGAGATATAGATTTATTAAAAGAAATAAATTCTAAGAATAATGTAATTATAAAACTAACGATTACAACAGCATCAGATGAATTATCTAAGATAATAGAACCTAATGTCTGTGTATCTTCAAGAAGATTTGAAGTAATAAAAGAACTAACAGATAATGGAATATATACAGGTATAATGATGAATCCAGTATTACCATTTATAACAGATACAGAAGAAAATATAAAAGAATTAGTAAGATTAGCACATCTTGCAGGTGCCAAATTTATTCATACATATATGGGAATGACACTAAGAGAAAATCAAAGAGACTATTACTATGAAAAGTTAGACAAATATTTTCCAAAATTAAAAGAAACATATATAAGTTATTATAAAGAAAGTTATAATTGTTCAGTACCTAATTATAAAAAATTATATAAAGTATTTACAGATGAATGTGATAAATATGGAATACTTTATAATATGAAAGATATTATAAAAGATTATAAAAAAGAAATAAAAGATAATGAGCAAATAAGTCTATTTTAATGATAAAATTAAAGTAGGAGGATACTTATGAAGAAGAATAAGAAAAAGATATTAATACCTATAATATCAGCATTATTAATATTATTAGTAATAGGAATAATAGTATTTAATATGAATAAAACTACCACAAAAATTACATTAGATATTAATCCTAGTATAGAATTATTATTACATAAAGATAAGGTAAAAAAAGTAATACCTTTAAATGACGATGCTAAAAAGGTAATACCTAATAAATTAGAAGGTAAAACATTCACAAATGCCTTAGATATAATTACAGAAAAATTAATCGAAAATGAATTTATCAGAGATAATGAAGTTACAATAATTTTATATTCTGAAGGAGAACTTAGTAGTAAAAAAGTAGAGGAAAAAGTACTAAGCTCTTTTATAAATCAAGATATAAAAACAGAAGTAATAACTATTTCCAAACTAGCTAAAGAAGATAAAACTTTGGCTAAAAAATATAATATTACACCTGCAAAAGCAGCTTATATTAATAAAGTTAAAAAAGGTAAAAATATAGATGCTAAAGATTTAGTAGATAAATCTATTATGGAATTAAAGAATACTAAACAAACAGGTTATTACTGTGAAAGTGGATATAAATTAGAAGGTAATAGATGCTTAAAAGAAGTAGGAAGAGAAAAACCAATAGATGGAGAAATATGTCCATCTGGATCTAATGAATATAACGGAGTATGTTATGAAGAATCAAATCCTATAGTAAGTAATGAAATAGGTTGTGAAGAAGACAGCACATTAGAAAATGGAAAATGTATAAGAAGAGATGAACATACAGCTATAGGTGAATGTGCTAATGGGGATTACAATAGTGATGTGGATGCATGTTCAGAAAAAGAGTATATTGGAGATGCATATCAATATTGTAGAATTACACCGGGAGAAGATTTACTTTATAATGGTAGATGCTTAGGTAGAAAACCAACAATTAATGGCGGATGTTTAGGTAGTGATCAAGTAATAAATGGCTGGTGTTATGATACTAGCCCATCATCAGGTTATGCTGCAGAATGGGTATGTCCAGATGGAACATTCCTAAGTAATGCAGATGGTTCACTAAAAAGTGAAGATAAAAAATGCTATAAAGAAAAATTAGTTAAAAATGTTATATATAAGTGTGAAGAAGGTTATAAACTAGAAGGAAATATGTGTGTTAGAGTACAGAAATATGCACCAGAACCTAAAATATATTGTAGTGATGGATATACTTTAACACCTAATAGAAATTGTCTAAATCTAAATAAAGCTGTAGATAAAGTAGGTGGAAAAGTTTGTTCTAATGAACATGCTAGATATGAAAATAATATATGTATTATCTATGAAGATATAGATGCTAAAGAAAGTTAATAGAAGAAATAATGGAGGAATAGAATGAAAGAAGTACAAGAATTTTTAAAAGAATGTGGAGTATATTATCTAGCTACAGTAGATAATAATGTACCAAAAGTAAGACCCTTTGGTACTGCAGAAATATTTGAAGATCATTTATATATTCAAACAGGAAAGAAGAAAGATGTTTATAAACAAATAGAGGTAAATAATAATGTAGAAATATGTGCCTTTAAAGATGGTAAATGGATACGTATTGCAGGCAAATTGATACCTGATGATAGAGTAGAAGCTAAAAAAGATATGTTAGATAAAAATCCTAATCTAAGAGGAATGTATAATGAATTAGATGATAATACAATCGTATTATATTTTGAATCAGCAATAGCAACTATCTATTCATTTACAGATGCACCTAAAGTAATAGAGTTTTAAGATGAATAATCTAATTAATAATATTGATAAAGTACATACTACAACTTTAGGAATAGAAAGAATAAAGAAAAATATAAATATAAGTAATGATGTAGTAGAATATATTAAAAATAAAATATTAAATAAAAAAAGTAATATATATATAAAAGGAAAAAATTATTATGTAGAAATAGATAACATAATAATAACTATTAATTCATATAACTATTGTATAATTACAGCTCATACTATAAAGCACTAGTATAGTGCTTTTTTCTTTTAAAATAATAATATTGCCAATAAATTTAAATCAAAGTATGCAGTAAATACTCAAAGCTATCTAGAAGTATATCTACAAGTAAAAGAAGAAAAACAAGTTGTATCTACTGCTAAATTTATTATTAGAAATAAATACTTCTTATATTTAAGTTTAGTATGGATTTTATTAATAATTATATTTGTTATAAGATTAATTAAGAAAATATCTTTATTAATTAATAAAACAAATACATATGATAAACATATAAATAGAATACTAAGAGCTTATGATAGAATTATTGTCAATGTAAGAACAGCTCCTAAGTTAGAAGATTATAATGTTATAAAAGTAGAAAACTTTGAAGAATTAATAGATGTAAGAGATAATACAAAAGAACCTATTCAATACTACGTAATAACAGAACATCAAAAATGTGAATTCTTTGTAAATAATGATAATGACCTTTATTTATATGTATTTAAAGAAATAGATTTAAATGATAAGAAATAAGAGTGAACTATAAGTTCACTTTTTTATGTTATAATTTAATAGATTTAAAGGAATGAATCTCTATGAATGAAAATAAAACTAATATAAACTGTCTGATAACGCTTTTTGCAACACTTTCTAAAAACACTTATAAAATAAGGCTTTGCGAGATTTGAAATCTTGCATTTTTTATATAAAAAGATACAAAAAAATAAGAAAAATTATTACAAATTGCAAAAATTGAAGGAAAATAGTGTTAGCATTTAGGGGTTTATATTTCTATGCAACACTTTTATTTTTTTAATCATAATATAGTAATATTACGATGAAATTAAATTTTGAAAATATATGGTATACTATTAAGTGAAAGAATACTATTATGAGGTGTAATATGAGTAATGAGGAATTAATATCAATTTTAGAAAAAAGATTTATCAAAAATGAAAAAATGCATAAAGGAATTAATTGGGATGATGTTTTAAAAAGGTTAAACAATGAATCATTATTTTCTTTAAGATATATGGAAGAAACAGGTGGAGAGCCGGATGTTATAATGTATGATAAAGAAAATGATAAGTTTGTTTATTGTGATACTTCAATAGAATCTCCAATTGGAAGAAGAAGTTTTTGTTATGATATAGATGCTTTGAATAGTAGAAAAAGCAATAAACCAAATTCTGACATTATAACAGAAGCAAATAATAACAAGGTAAAAGTATTAGATGAAGCAGAATATAAATATCTTCAATCACTTGGAGATTTTGATTTAAAATCTTCAAGCTGGATATTAACTCCAATGGAAATTAGGAAATTAGGTGGAGCATTATTTGGAGATAAAAGATATAATAGGACTTTTATATATCATAATGGTGCTGAATCATATTATTCAAATAGAGGATTTAGAGTATTACTAAAAATATAAAATAATTTATAAAAAGTAATCTGAAGATTAAGATATTAAGAACGAATGAGAATTCGTTCTTTTATGCTATAGATGATTAGAAATGGAGCGATTCCTATGGATAATAAAAATAATATAAACAGGTTGATTACAATTTATTTAAACTCCAACGGAAACCCTTATAAAATAAAGAAAAACGAAAAAATGAATCTTGCATAAAATCCTTAAAAAACACTAAAAAATAGTAAAAAATGACTAAAAATACCTAAATATGGGTATTTTTTTGTTAAGAATTAAGTCACTGATATTGTCGTTGACACTATTATACAAGATTTTTTTATAATACCTCATTCATAGACCAGAAATGTATATATAGTAGAGTATAGATATGATAGAATAATTAATAGATAGAAGGGATGATAGATGGAAGACAAAAAAGAAAAATCAAAATCAGGAATGGGGTTAATAGTAGTTTTATTACTAATTGCAATTTGTGGAGTAGGCTTTGGAGTTTTTGAAATGATGCAAGTATCTGAAAAAAATAATAAGATTGCTGAACTAGAAAAAAAACAATCAAATTCATCTAAAGACAATAATGTAGTAGATAATAATTCGCAAGATGAAAACAATTCATCAGCTAGTTTATTAACTGGAGGACCATATATTAAAGATAATTATTTTTATGTTCCTGAATGGAATTATAAATTTAAAATACCTGAAGACATAACTTCTGTAGGTTTTTCAGTTGATTATGATGAAGCACATGTAGGTTATGATCTACCATTTATTGGTTTTACTGGTGTATTAAAATCTGATATACATGATGCACAAGCACAGTATTATGATGATATTTTAAATTGCTCAATTATTAGTGTTAATAGAACAATTAAGGGAAAGAATAATTATACTTTAGGTGATTATGATAAAGAGATTGATGGATATGTTTTAAGAATTAGTGATTTTCAATCATCTTATTGTAACTTTAATCTTCATAAAGCAGAAGTATTCAATAAATTAAAAAATATGTTCCAAAATCCTGAAAAAATAAATTAGTTTAATGATTATTAGAGTAGAGGAATCTACTCTTTTATGTTATAATTTAGTCGTTAGGAAGTGATTTCTATGAATGAAAAAACGAATATCAACTGGTTGATAACACTTTATACAAACTCTTCCTTAATTCCTTATATTTAAAGGCTTTGCGAGATTCTAGATCTTGCGTTTTTTTATAAAAAAAGGAAAAAAATTTCAAATTTAATAAAAAAACATTAAAACCACCAGGTTTTTGCATAGGAATTGGATAGGTGGTAACGTAAGGGGAACCCCCTTATAAAACAAGTAAAAAATCATTATTATTAGATATATTCGATTTTTTTAAAATTTTATATTTTATATTTAATCAGAATATAGTAATATTCTGAGCAAATTATTTTTAAAATGGGTAAAGAAAACAAGAATTAGGATTAAAAACAATTACAACTACGCCATCAGATGATAAGATAACACAACTGATTGAACAAAATATAGAAATGGAAAAAGAACAGATAATACCGTATATTGAATTGTTGGGTAATACTAAAATTATATTATTACCTGGTGATCATTATATTTTTGAACAAAAGCCTGATGAATTAACAAGAATAATAAAAGACTATATTAATGATTTAGATAAATAGCTCGGAAGATTAAGATATTACGATGTTCGGAATGTTCTAGCAATCAAGAACATTCAAAAGGTAGAAATTGAGTTTTCTATCTTTTTCATTTTATCCGAAAAATAAGGCTAGAAGTGTGGTATAATATTTTTGACAAAATTAAAAGGAGAGATAAATTGAAGAAAAAAATATTATTAAGTTTAATCGTAATAGTAGCATTATTTACTATTACTGGATGTGGTAAAAGTGATAATAAAGAATCATCTAATGCTACTAAAAATGATGAAGTTGTAAATAAATCATCATGTGTAGCTGAAGAGTATTTATTTCATTCTAAAAAGCGTGTTAAAAACATAATATATCTTGATAAAAACAATAAAGTGATCAATTATGAACGTATTGAAACACTTTATGATTTTGATAGTGATAGTGATTTTAATATGAATTATGAAATATGTGAGGATGCCTCAAAGGAGAACTTTAATTATTATACTCAAGTAGGTGATTGTAATCGTGATACGAGAATTTTAACTATAACATCAAAATATAATATTTCAAAAATGAAATCAAAAGAAGCATTCCCTACAAATTATATAAGAGATAATATATCTGATGATTTTATATTAGATTTGGATAATTATTTAAGTATCGTAAATAAAAACGGATATGTATGTGAATAGGAGAATAAAATGAAAAAGAAAATTATTTTAAGCTTATTAGTAATAGTAGCTTTATTTACTATTACAGGATGTGGTAATGAAACAAAATCAAATCAAAAACCATCAAATGGATTTCAATCTAATTTTATTCAAGGAAAAGATAATGATATCGAAAAATACCCAACAATTAAAAACAAAGCATTAGAATTAGAATCAAAATTTATAGATAAAAAATTAAAAGTCAATAAAATAAATTTTGAAGAGTCAACTAACCAACTAATTGTAACTTATTATTTCAATAATGGAAATGATAAATTATTTAATTATTATTCTCTTAATAAAGACAGCAATGAATTTGAGTTCTATAGTTTTAGTACGATGATATATGATGATAATACTTATAAGGTTGTTAGAGATATTATAGTTAATGATATGAATTTTACAGATGAAGAATTACTTGGAATTAATAATGTATCTAAAAATGGGGATTATGTTAGAATTAGAGGTTATAAGTATTTAGTTGATTATGAAGAAAATAAAGATAGCAATGGTTTAATGAAAAAATTTAGAATAATGATTCAAGGGTAATAAAATGTTCAGAATGTTTGAAAAAGTTGATGGAGTGATAAAGTGAAGAAAAAAATAATATTAAGTTTATTAATTGTATTAGCATTATTTGTTATTACAGGATGTGGTAAAAGTGATAGTAAAGAATCATCTAGTGATAATTTACATAAATTAGAATTTGTAGATATGAGATATAATGAACCAAAGAATTATTCTAAAAAAGAACCTATTGATATGGATGGAGCTAAAGTTTTAGTTTTTAGATTCCATGAAGATGATAATAAAAGTATAGGATTATATTATTATAAAAATACTTCATTAGCAAATGTAGATAGCGAATATGAAGAAGTAACTATAAATGGTATTACATGGAAGAAATATCATGCTACAGATATGGGAGTATATGATACATATGATTATATATATAATAACGGTTTGTATAGAATAGAACTAAATGCTGTTGATAAATATGCCGATGAATTTAATGAATTTATGAAAGATGTATCTTTTGAATAAGTGGAGGTTTTTAAAATGAATAAGAAAATATTTTTAAGTTTATTAGCAATAGTAATGGTATTTACAATTACAGGATGTGGTAAAAGTGATGAAACTAAGGAAACAAAATCTAAAATTAAAACTTATGAATGTAGGTATAGTAAGGATGATACTGCTGAGGGAAAAAGATATCTAACAAAATATTTAATAGAATTAAATGATAAAAATGAAGCCGAAGTTTATACACTGATTACAGGTTTTTCTAATTATGGAAGTGAAACAGATGGATATAAGGAATATTGTAATGGCTTAAAAGATAACAAACAAAAAGATTTATTGGAAAAGTATAAAGATATAGTTGATATGAAAGTTGTTTGTGATTCCAAAAACAATTATGAAGCATATGTATTAAAAGAATACCAAGTTAAAAAAATAAAAGATATAGACGATTTTAATTCTATTTACAAATTTCTTGAACCATATATTAAAGAAGATGGAACTTTTGATTTAGAAAGTTGGAAAAATTATTTTAATACAGATTCTCTAAAAGCAGGAAAATATTCATGTGATTTCTAAAAATGAGTGATTGGAAAATTTATTCTTTTACGAACAATCGCAATATTAAGATATTACGATTTACCATATGACCTGGCAACTGTAACTCAAAAAATGATGTTGCAATAACTAACCCCTAAAAAATGATTTAAAAATGGACGGAATTATACTAAATTTCGTCTTTTTTATGCTATAATCAAGTAGAAATGGAGTGATTCCTATGGATAATAAAACAAACATTAACTG
>JAUNNO010000083.1 GCA_030531425.1 bacterium | reverse complement strand
ATCTTGTATTTCAAATTCACTAGCATATTTTTTTAATCTAAACTTATCACTTATTTTTAGTTTATTAAACTTCCACATATCATCAAGTTTATATTCAATATCTATATTTACTTTTGCTAATGCAAGTTTTCTTATTCTTTTTGAACGAACAAGATATTCTTGATCTGTTTCATCGTATATTCTTTCATAATCATTTGTCATTATTTGTACATAAGATTCTGCTCTATGTGATTCAACTCTTTTGTCTGTCCATAATGAATCATCATATTCTCTTAAAATAGAATATATTAGAATATCAACTCTTTTAATTTGTTCATCACTTAAACCAAATGTATTTCTAAATCTATTTTTATATTTTCTTACAGTTCTTTTGCAATAATAAGGCTTATTCCCTTTATTATCTGCATTAATAGTTCTTATTGGTTTTTCAATAAAACAATTTGTTCCAAACAATCTACAATAAGCACTATGTACATCAACAACAATTAATATTGTATTTTCATTATTCAAGTATTCTTCTATTGTTTCTTGCTCATATTCATTTTGAGCAGTATTACTTTGAGGTTCAACTTCTTGAACAGATGAATTATCATAATTATAGTTTACTTCTTCAATCATTTCATTAGTATATGGTGGAATATAATCTATATTATCTTGTTCTTCAATATAGTCATTTTTTTATGTCAAAAATACTATTTATATTCTCTTTTACAAAATTAAATCTTTCTTTTAAAGTAGTTTTACTATTTGAGTTTTTATCTATAATAATAACATCATCTTCATTATTATCATTAAATTGAGTATTTTCTTCTAATATGTCTTCTTGTACATCTTCTTGAATTTGAGCTTCTGGCAAAAGTTTTATTTCATCTGGATCAATATATTTTCTCTTAAACAAATTATATATTGTTTTAAATAATTTTGAAAAAATTGAGAATTCTAATTTATTTTTAACTTTTACCTTATTTACAGATACTCCTATTATCTTTCCACCAACATTTTGTATGTCTCTTCTTACATTCCATAAATCTAATTTTTTTGTTTTCTTTGCATCAGTTATTATTAATGTTGAATCAACAAATCTACTTAAAATTAATGATTCTGCTTTATTTAATACTGCAGTTCCATCTATAATAATAATATCAAAATATGTACTTAATTCTTTCACTAGTTTACCAATTTTATTTGATAATAATTCCTGTGAATTTGGTGGTATTGTTCCAGATGTTATAAGATTTAAATTATCAATAGATGTTTCTCGAATAAATTTATTTAATAGTTCTTTAATTTCTATACCATTTTCATTTAGATCAGATAAATAATTTGAGAATCCTAAATTATTTGGAACATTAAACAATTTACTTTGAACTCCAGTGTCCATATCAGCATCTATTAAAACAACCTTTTTTCCAGATTGTGCATAACTTATTGCTAAATTTTGTGATACATAACTTTTTCCATCTTCTTTATTAGGGCTAACAATTAATAGACTTTTTTTCGAATCACTATTAACATTTAGAAATTGTAATTTTATTCTTAAATTATCAAAAGCTTGTTTTTTATTTATTTTTTTCTTATTTTTCTTGTTTTTTATTAATGGTATCTCAACTAATGGTTTTAATAATGAATCATTTTCAATTTCTTTTAAAGTTTTTATTCTTTCTTCAGTTTTAATAGATATTAAAATATAAATTGCTGAAATAACTAATCCCAAAGTGATAAATAATAATATTATTAGTATTTTATTAATATCATTTACTTCTCCCACTATATGAGGTAAATCAATATTAACAACTTCTACATCTTCATAAATTTTATTTATTCTTTCAATAAAAATATCACTAAGTTCTAATGCTATATTAGTTGCATCTTTTTCATTTTTATATTTTACTTTTATTTCAATATTATTGGAATTTGAAAGTTTACTAATAGATATTGAATTATTTAACTCGTTAAAAGTGTTATTCATGCTTAAACTATTATTCATTTCTTCATATGTAGTATTATTTTTAATAATATTTAAGTATGTGTTAAAAATGTTCTTATTTAAAACAAATTCTTCCTGAGGGTTTTTGCTTTTAACTAATAGAACTGTTGAAGCAACATATTTCTTATTATTAAAAATAAATGATGTAACTGTACCTAATAATAAAGAAATTATTAGAATAATATAAATAACTTTTCTCTTTTCAAATAGTCTATTTATAAACAATTTTCTCATTCCTTTCATAAACATTTTAAAACAAAAAAAGACACAAATTTTATTTGTATCTTTTGTACTCTTTCTCTAATGCTAGAATTATAACAAAATTTTTGGAAAACATCAACACTTTTTATATATTTTTATAAAATATTTTAAAGGCTTTATTTTATAGGAAATGCGTAGCACTTTCCTATAAAATAAAAAAGACATACTCCAAGCAGAGTATGCCAAATTTATTTTATTTATTATTAAACATTATAATCTGAAACTTTTTTATATGCATATACAGCAGAAATAGCTAATGCAATAACTACAAAAATAACTGTTGAATTTGTTCCAGCATATGGTAATGATGTTTTTGTACTATTTGTATTTGTGTTTGTTGAATTATATGAACTTGAATTTGTAACACTAT
>JAUNNO010000035.1 GCA_030531425.1 bacterium | reverse complement strand
TCCTATCTTTACATTACACAACTATCATATCGCAAAAAAAAAAAAAAAAACAAGTAATTTTTTCATAAATCATGAAAATTGCTTGTTTCTTTACATTTTATTTTTTAAAACATATGCTTTATATGTGTTTTTAGCAAGTTCTGCTACTGTCATTTGACCTACTCCACCAGGTACAGGTGTTATTGCACTCACCTTATCTTTGACAGAATCAAAATTAATATCTCCTACTAATTTTCCATCTACTCTGTTTATTCCAACATCTATTAAAACTGCTCCATCTTTCACATAATCAAAATCAAAATAATTTGCTCTTCCTATTGCTGTTACTAATATATCAGCACATCTTGTGAAATCTTTTAAATTATTTGTTTTAGAATGACACAATGTAACTGTAGCATTTTGATTAGTCATTAAACTAGCTAGTGGCTTACCTACTAAATCACTGCGGCCAACTATTGTGACATTTTTTCCTTCAATATTTATATTATAAAATTTTAATAAATCTATTATACCCATAGGAGTACAAGGAACAAGTCCTTCTACATTATGTGAAAGCTTACCCATATTTATATCAGTTAGTCCATCCACATCTTTAAAAGGATCAATAGCATTTTGTATCTTTTTATAATCTAAATTCCTAGGTATTGGCATTTGTACTAATATTCCATCTATTTCACTAGAATTATTTAAAATATTAATAATATCTAAAACATGATATTCTGATACTTCTTGTGATAATTTTATATGTTTAAAATTATATCCTAAAGTATCAGCCATCAACTTTTTTTGTCTTACATACACACTACTTGCTTCATCTTCACCTATTTGAATAACTGCAAGGCCTAATTTTCTTACACTACATAATTTTTCTTTTAAATCACTTAATATTCTTGCTTTTACTTTTTTTCCATCTAAAACTTCCATACTACCACCTTAATCATTATAACAAAAGTAAAAGGAATTAGCAATTAATTCCTTTTACCTTTAATTCTTCTTTTTCTGATTTTTTATCATCATCATACCAATGTTTATTAGGATCTTTGCCAATATTTTTCTTTTCTATAGTCATCCATATTTGACTTGATATAAATAAGCTTGAGAATGTTCCAACTACAAGTCCAAAAAGTAGAGCCAAGTTAAAATTAAGCACTTCGTGTGATCCTAATATAATTAAACAAATAACTGGTATAAGTGTAGTTATTGTTGTAATTATACATCTTGAAATAGTTTGTCTTAAACTAGTATTTACAATATCTTTTAAATCATCATATTTTTTAATCTTATCTTTATAAAGTTTAGTTTTATTTTCTCTTATTCTATCAAATACAACTATTGTATTATTTATTGAATAACCTATTATAGATAAAATTGCAGCGATAAACATACTATTTACTTCATATCTTAATAAGCTAAATATAATTAATACCATAACGCTGTCATGAACTAAAGCTAAAATAGCGCTTACACCATATGAGAATTTAAATCTTATAGTAACATAAATAATCATACCAATACAAGCATATATTAAAGCCATTAAAGCATTTTTTGTTATATCTTTTTTTACTTTATTTGATATAGCTCCAACACTTGTAGTAGCATTATATTTTTCATTAAAATATTTTTCAACTTTTTCAGTTTCATTATTATCTAAAACATTATCAATAGTTACATAAACTCTTTTAGAATCTATTGCCTCAATTTTTTCTAATTTATAATTTAATTCTTTTAAATCTTTTTTAACGCCTTTTACAGTTAAATTGTTTTCTGAATTTATTTCTATTGTTGATCCACCTTTAAAGTCAATTCCTAAATTTAGGCCTTCACTATATGTAAACATACACCCTACTAGTATAATTAATCCTACAACTACAAATATTAAGTTTTTATGTTTTACAAAATCTAGTTTAGATTCCTTCTTTTTCTTTTTATAATTTAAGAATAATATTTTATGATTTTCAAATTTTTCTGTATTAACAAATAATCTTAAAATATATCTATTTAAATATACCATTACTATAAATGTTACAATAATACTTATAATAAGCATAGTAGCAAAACCTTTAACACTACTTTCACCAAATATAAATAATATAACTGCAGCAATTAATGTAGTTAAGTTTGCATCCAAAATTGAAACAAATGATTCTTTGCTACCTAATTCATAAGCACTTTTTAAACTTACTCCTCTATTTAATTCTTCTTTTACTCTAGCAAAACTTATAACTGCTGAATCTACTGCCATACCAATACCAATTACAAGTGCGGCGATTCCTTGAAGTGATAATCTACCACCCACTAAATTAAATATTAATAAAGTTAAGAATGTATAAGATAATATACTTACACTAGCAACTATACCACTTAAATTATATAAAACTATTAAAAGTAACGCTATTAAAGCAATACCAACTACACCAGCTTTAAATGTTTTATTTAAAGAATCTTCTCCAAATGATGCAGTTACAGTTTTAGAAGATATTTCTTTTAATTTTGTTGGCATACTACCACTATTAATTAAATCAACTAATCCTTGTGCTTCTTCTTTAGTAAATTTACCTTGTATTATTACATCACTAGCAAAACCTTCATTTACTGTTGCTGCAGATAGACAATTTGATTTAGCTAAGTCTCCACAAGAATGGAATATTTTAGCATCACCTTCACCTGTGTAATATCCATAACCTAGTCCCATACTATCTTTAGTAAGTGCCATACTATCTTCATAATCTAGCCATATTACTATATAGTTTTCTTCCATTTTACTTACTTTTTTAGTTTGCTTGAAAAATTCATCATGATCTTTAATGCTTAAAGAAATATAATATCCTTTAGAAGCCTCATAACCAACACTAGCTTTACCACTATTTAATATACTAGAATCCATAAGTAAATTACCACTTATATCTCTAAAAGTTAATGCTGCTGTTGTACTAATAGTTTTTCTTGCATCTTCTATATTAGTAACACCTGCCATAGTAACACGAATATTATTTCCCTCTATACTTATTTCAGGTTCACTAACACCAAGTGAATTTATCCTTTTATCAATTATTTTATATGTACTTTCAACCATATCATTAGAAACTTTACCACCATCAATACTGTCTACTTCATATAAAACTTCAAAACCACCTTGTAAATCTAATCCAAATTTTAAATTTTTAATTGAATAATATATACCTACAACTGATATTATTAATATTAAAAAAGTTATTAAAAGTGTTTTTGCTAAACTTGTTTTTTTGTTATTTTTCTTCTTTGCCATTTACATCATCTCCAAAATCTAAATTAGGTTTTATAATTTTTTTTCTTATCTCGCCTTTAACATATTCATCTATTTCATTATTATCCAAGTTAAGAATATCATCTACCATTTGATATAATAATAAATTATTTGCCTTGCTCCATCTAGTGATTTTTAAATAATTCCAAATATCTTCTTTTTTTATATAATCTAAATCATTTCTCTTTAATTCAATTAATTTTGTATTTAAAGCTGGAATTAATCTTTCATATAACTCTTTTATATTATTAAATTCAATATCCATAAGTATTCTCCTTAAATTTTACAAGATACATATATATTATATATTAAATAAAAATATTTTTAAAGTAAATTTTAAAAAAAACTAAATAAATTATTTATTTAGTAGTTTTGTTATCGCTCTTACATCTATTTCTTTTTCTATTTCATCAATTCTTTCATCTATTATATCTTTTTTATTTACTTCACATATATTTTTTATATCTCTTAAAACTTGTATTATTTTTTTTCTTGAGCAAGAAAGTTTACGATTTGCCATATAAGTTACATCTTGGTTATTATATATAATTAAATTAGCAGAAACATTATTTAAACCATTATTATTTTTATTATTTACAGTTAATTTATCTGATACTATTTTATTATTACTTGATTCAATATTTTGAGAATCTATTTCTATATTATCTGAAGCATCTATTTTATTACTTTTTAATTCCAAATTATTTGATTTTATAATTAAGTTTTCACAATCAATATCTGATTTTTCAATAACTGTATTATTAGATTTAATCATGCTACTAGAATAAATGCACACCATGTGTGTAAGTAAAAGATGAAGATATTCTTTTGCATTTAATTCACTAATATCTGATAATATCAACTTAGAGCAAGTTAAAACTATTTTATTAGCATTAATTTTGGTAATACCATAACAAACTAAATTAGCGTTTTTAAAATTAACTTTATTAGCATTTACTTCTAAATTACCATATACTTTTGCATCATCAGATAATACTAAATTATCTACATTATCTACTTTTAAATTCATATAGAAATTGCAAGATTCTATTTTTAATTTTTCTCCATTACAATTTATCTCTAGATTTTTCATAACATCTTCTTCTGCTAATATAGTTTTAACTTCAATATTATTATTTTTTTTATAATACTTTTTCATTATTTTAATAACATCTGCTTTTTTTGGCAATTCTAAATATTCTTTATCATAATAATTTAATTTATTTTTCAAAACAAAAGTAACATTTCCATTACCAAAATCTATAAAATTAAATACTTTCCCATATTTTTTTTGTAAAGTTTTTATTATTAACATTTTTTTTAACACATTCATATTATCCCCCCTTAGCTAAATATTATAGCATATATATTTTTTGTGTTCTAGTAAACTCTTATATATTTTCTTGTTATTATTCTATCATCAAAGCAATATTCAATTACATATTTGTTGCAATTCATCTCTAAAAGACATACTTTTTTATTATTATTTAAACTTTCGTAGTTTCCAAACTTTCTAAATAATTATGTATTTTATTTATTACTTCATCAATATTTTTATCTAACCAATTATATTTGGGATTATTTAAATTATTTTTATATAATCTTGAATGTGTAATTTTTTTAAATTGTTTTATTAAATCTACTAAACTATTTATATTTAAACTCTCATCATTATATATTATTACTTTCAAACATTTTTCTAGTTTTTCTTTATTAAGTAAATTGTTATCAATTAAATAATAAAAATCAAATATATCTTTATACCTTGTAGATCTAATATTAAACTTTAATAATGATTTCATTTTTTCTGCAAAAATTTGGTCAGGAGAATTTATTAACAGACTTGCTCCCAATTTTATTGTATTAAAATCAAACATGTATAATTCTTGTTCAAGTTCAAAAAGTTTATGAACTCCAATATCTAATTTTGTATCAATTTCATTTTTAAAGTTATCTTTAATTCTTAAAAATACTCTTTTACCATTATAATCTTGATGATGTAAAGGAACAATATCATCGGTAATTTCAATATTAATATCTTTAAAAGATTTATCTAATTCACTAACAAAAATTCTAATAGAATTATCTTCTAGAGAATATTTAATAAAATCTAAATCCAAATCCCTTGTTGCTCTACGTATATCATTAGATAAATTATGTATAACAACGCCACCTTTAATAGTAATATTTTTCCTATATTTACTGTTTGATATCGATGTTAGTATTAAATCTTGACATACTTTTGATGAGGCATCTTCATCTGTATAACCATTATCAACATATTTCCTTATTAATTCTTGTAGATTCATTAAAAAACTTCCTTTTGAATTTTAGAAAATAAATCAATATCATTTTTATAATAATTTAAATAATCAGACAATTTATTCATATCTAATTTATCACTAATATTTCTATAATTATTAATAATCTCTTTATAATAATCAAAAGGAATCTTATCACTATTTTTTACAAGTTCAATTAACATTTTTTCTTTATCATAAATCTTAATTTCAATTCCATTTACTATTAATTTAGAAATACCAATTTCAAATTTATCTTCAGAAACATACATTTGTTTTATTTTATTATCTACTATTTTAGTTGCTTTTCTGTGTGTAGCAAGAAAATATTTTTTGGGGATAACATCAGTCAAGTTATAATAATAATATGCACTATCAGAAGTAAATACTGCATTAGGATATTTTTTATTAATAATTAATAAATAATTAACAAATTCTTCATCTGAATATAATCCTGCTTCAATCTTAAATATCTTTTCGTTTTTAATTGCCTTATCTAATTGATAATTATCTTTGTATTTAGAAATTGCTTCTTTATAGTTATAAATCACTTTTATCACCCAATATAATTTTATAGTAATTCTCGGCAAAAGTCAACGGATTGCCGAGAATTAGTTAATTTTTTTAGAATATTTAATTGCTAAATAAGAATATCTAACTTTCCCTTTTAAATAAAGTAAATCCGTAAATATATAAAATAATACAATTATTATATAAAAAAAATATAATAAATATTAATTTTACATTTTTTAATATTTTATGAATAAACTTGTACTATGAAAAATAAATTTATAAAATCAACATTAATTCTAATTATTGGAGGCTTTTTTACTAAATTGTTTGGACTAGTTATAAAAATTATTTTAACAAGATTAATAGGTTCAAAAGGAATTGGAATGTATTCTATGATTATGCCTACATTCTTACTTTTTATAAATTTGTCCCAATTAGGTCTTCCAACAGCTTTAAATGTGCTTATATCAAGCAATAAATACAATACTAAAAATTTAGTTTCCACATCAATTATTATATCTATAACAATTGATATTTTAATAATGATATTTTTAATAATATCAAGTAATTTATTAAGTATAAAACTACTTAATAATCCTAAATTATCGATAAGTTTAATAAGTATAGGTTTTACTCTTCCTTTTATTACAATATCAAATTGCTTTAGAAGTTATTTTTTTGCCAAAGAAAAAATGTGGCCTCATGTTATAACAAATATTATAGAAGATATAGTAAAATTAATATTTATTGTTTTATTTATTCCACATTTTTTAAAAAAAGGATTAGAATTTGCAGTAGCTTTTGTAATTATAACTAATATATTTTCAGAACTATCTAGTATAATTATATTTTTATTTTTAATGCCTAGTTTTAAATGTAAAAAAAAGGACTTAATACCTAAAAAAGAGTCAATTAATTCATTATTTAAAATAGCTATACCTACTACTGGAAGTAGATTAATAGGATCTATTGGATATTTTCTTGAACCTATAATTATTACATTCGTATTAACAAAAATTGGTTATTCTCTTGATTTTATAACAAATGAGTATGGAATAATAAATGGATATGTTATGCAGCTAGTATTACTTCCATCTTTTTTTACAAGTGCTATATCACAAGCATTAATCCCAATAATTTCAAGAAATTATTCTAATAAAAAATATAATATAGTAAAAAGGAAATTAAAACAAGCTATATTTTTTTCTCTTTTAATAGGAATTCCTGCAACTATAATATTTGAACTTTATCCAGATGTTTTATTAAAACTTCTTTTTAGAACTAATAAAGGTATAAGTTATATAAAAGTAATTGCCCCTATTTGCCTACTACACTATATACAAAGCCCAATATCTTCTACATTACAAGCTATGAATAAAGCCAAAATATCTATGAGAGGTACGCTTATTGGTATGATACTTAGAACTATTTCTTTATTTATATTTTCATATATGAGAATTGGGCTTTGGAGCCTAATTATAGCTACTAGTATAAATATAATATTTGTAACAACATATGATTATAAAATGGTTAAAAAAATAACATCTAAATAAAGGATGTTATCTTAAATTTAATGAGACATAAGAGTCATTTATACTTTTATTTGCCTCATCATACTTTTTAGTACTAACTGAACTTATTATAGTTATTGAAACAACTACTACTAAAAATAATATTAATCCTTTATTTTTTACAAAACACATACTATTACCTTCTTTCTATATTCATTCTAACACGAACGTTCATTCGTGTCAATGTTTTTTTTGATAATTCAAACAAATGTTTGACATAAATGTAAAAATGTGTTAAACTATATATAGTTAGGAGAGATTTAATGGAAAAATTAACAAAAAGACAAGAAGATGCTCTAAATTTTATTAAAACATATATAGTATCACACGGATATCCACCTACAGTAAGAGAAATAGCTGAAGCTATTGGTGTTTCAAGCCCTGCAACAGTTCAAGCTCATCTAGATTGTTTAGCTAATAAAGGATATATAAAAAAAGGAAGTAACAAAAATAGGACTATAGAACTTATGGTAGAAAATGAATATATACCTCAAAATGAAAATGTTGTTGAAGTTCCACTACTTGGTAAAATTACAGCAGGAAATCCTATTGAAGCAATACAAAATCCAGATGAATATTTCTCACTTCCAGCATATTTAATACCTAAAAATAAAGAGGTATTTACTCTAAACGTAAGTGGTGAATCTATGATAAATGTAGGTATCCTAGATGGAGATATTGTTATCGTGGAAAGAACAAATACTGCTAAAAATGGAGAAATTGTAGTTGCGATGACTGAAGATAATGAAGTTACACTAAAAACTTTTTATAAAGAAAAAGATCATATTAGATTACAACCAGAAAATGATAATATGGAACCTTTTATATTTAATAATGTATTTATATTAGGTAAAGCTATTGGATTATATAGAAAAATCTAGGACTATTTCCTAGATTTTTTTATTGATTTTAAAAATGATTTACTTTTTAAATATAATCCTGTATATCTATCGTAATATTCATCAATAAATTTATTTACTGTATCAACTATATCACTTTTTAAATCAAGCTTTGATATTTTACTTATATCTACTAACGAATACATTCTAACTAATTTTATTACTTTATCAGAAACTATTGGTTCATTTGTTACACATTTTTTACAAAGATATCCACCTTTATCACTTGATAGTGTAATAACCTCTTTACACCCACATATACTACATCCATCTAAAGATAACATAACCCCTAAATATGGTAAATATTTTAATTCTAAAATATTAGTAATAATTAAAGGATTAAAATTATCATTTATTTTTTTTAAAGATGAAATAAGTAAATTATATATATTAACCTCCTCACACTGTTTATATACTTGATTAGTTAAATCAAGTATATATGAAGCATAACTAATTTTTTCTATATCTTTTTTTATATTAGAAAAATTATTTATAACAGAAGCTTCACTTAATATAGATAATTTATCTTTTTTATAATATATAGTAAATGTAGCATATGTTAATTTATCAGTAACACTCCTCAGATTACTTTTTAAGGATTTGCACCCCTTTGCAAGTACTCCAATTATTCCATACTCTAAAGTTAATATATCTAGTATTTTACTAGTATCACTATAAGGCTTTGTATTTAATACTATTCCTTCTACATCAATTAACATTTAATCATCTACTTCTTCAAAACGATATTTTTGAACAACATCAGGATATTTTTCTTTGTCTACTAATGAGTTAAACATATCATATGGTCTAGCCCATTTTAAATTTTCATCATGTAAATTTTGATATATTACTACTTTCTTTAATTCTTCATCATTATTAGATTCCGAATCATAAACTATATCAATTACTTTATATAAATGGCCTTTAAAATGCTTATAAGTTTTTCCTATTTCAATTTTTCTTTCCATCCTTTTTTACCTCTTCCTTATACTTTATATAATACTCTATTTTTCCTGTATTTTTAAATAAATCCCACAATAATTCTTTCATTTTATCACCTATTATATATTGAAGAAAAATAAAATATATATTCACTATTTTTCAAAATCTTTAAAACCAAATTCTGACAAATATTTTTCTTTTTCTCTCCATTTTTTTACTGTCTTAACAAATAATTCTAAATACACTTTTTTATTTAATAATTTTTCTAAATCTTCCCTAGATGATATACCAATTTTTTTAATCATATCACCATGACTTCCTATTATTATTTTTTTCAAGGAATCCCTATCTACTATTATAGATATTTTTATATTGTAACTAGTCTTACCTACTTCAACAGTATCTGTTACGCAAGTAACTGAATGAGGTACTTCTTCTTTAGTAAAATTAAATACTTTTTCCCTTACTATTTCAGACATTAAAAAATCAATTGATTTATTAGTAATACTATTAGAATCATAATATCTAATATTATCAGGCAAATATTTCTTTAATGTATTTATCAAATCATCTATATTACTTTTAGTTATAGATGACACAGGTATTATCTCAGCAAAATTATATAAATCTTTATAATCATTAATTCTATTTAATACTTCCTCATTTGATATTTTATCTATCTTATTTATAACTAGAATTACTGGCTTATCAACACGTTTTAATCTATCTAATATATAAATATCCCCTTTACCTAGTCCTTCATATGCATCTATTAAAAATAGTATTATATCAGTATCATCTATACTATAGTAAGCTTGTTTATTTAATGTTTTACCTAGTTTATTTACAGGTTTATGAATACCCGGTGTATCTACAAAAACTATTTGAACTTTATCTTCATTGTATATTCCTTGAATAATATTTCTAGTTGTTTGAGGCTTATTTGATGTTATCGCAACTTTTTTACCTATTATACTATTTATTAAGGTACTTTTACCTACATTAGGACGACCTATAATTCCAACAAAACCACTTTTCATACATCACCTCTTAAAACAATGAAATAATTTTTGGCAAAAATATTATTATATTAAGTATAACAGCTACTATAAATATTACAAAAGTAGCCCCACTACCACAATCTTTAGCTATTTTTATTAATGGATTAAATTCTTTACTTATAGCATCACATGCGGCTTCTATTGCAGTATTTAAAAGTTCAATTGAAAGGATAAAACCCAATATACAAATAATTAATATCCACTCTAATCCATTAATTTTATAAACAAAGCCCAAAATAATTTCAACAATTGACAAAAAAACATATATTATTATACTTTTTCCATCTTTAGCGTAACTAATTATACCATTAATTGAATTTTTAATAGTATTTAAAATTGATTTAGGATTAATATTTCTTTTTCTTAAATCTTTACCTATCTTATCTTTTAATTCCGTACTCATCTAATATTTCCTCCTGTAATTTAAACATTATTTTTTCATCTTCTATTTTCATATGATCATAACCCAAAAGATGAAGTAACCCATGTATTGATAAAAAACAAATCTCTCTAAAAAAACTATGATTATATTCTATAGATTGTAAGTGAGCTTTAGAAAGACAAATATAAATATCTCCCAAAACTCTAAAATCTGTATTTATAAATGATTTATCATCTTCTAAGGCAAAACTTATAACATCTGTTACTCTATCTATATTCCTATATTCTCTATTTAATTTTTGTATTTCTTCTTCTGATACAAATATTATATTAAAAACTGTATTACTTAGTTTTAAATATTTAACCGAAAATTCTATAAAATTCTTTAATTTTTCTAGTTCTTCTATAACATCATCTGTTAAATTTACTACATCAAAATTATTCATTAAACCACCATCACTATAATTATATTATAATGATTTATAAAAAACAAGAACAAATCAAATTTTAATTTATTTTTTACAAAAAACAGAAGGTACTTTACCTTCTATTTTGAACTATTCTACTTTTGTTCCACAATTAGTGCAGAATTTTGCATTATCCATCAATTTTTCTCCACAATTAGAGCAAACCTTTTCTTGTGGTTCTTCAGGTCTCGCACTACCACATTCAGAGCAAAATTTTCCTTTTATAATGTTTCCACAATTAGGGCATTTAACGCCTGTTTCCTCATCACGTGTAGGAATTTGTGATGCAATTCCTCCACCTGCAACATTCATAGAATCCATACCTTCACCAGATTGTGACTGTGTTGACATATTAGCGCCAAACATAGCTCCACCTTGATTAAGCATTCCCATTCCCATAAATCCTGTCATAGCTCCATTTTCATTTCCCGCAGCTGTTTTTAAAGCTTCACTAGCAGCAGCATTTGCACGAGCTTTTTGCATTTCAGGATTCATTGCATATAATCTATCACCTTGAGCTAATTTAATCTTTTCAGCTGACTCTTCTGTTGGTGTTGCTGATGCAATTGATACACGTTCGACATTTATTCCTTGAGAACCCCAAGTATCTTGTAAACACTCTTTTACAGCAGCACTTATCTCATTTACAGCACCAGGTAACATATCATAAGATATCTTTTGCATAGCTACTTTTGCAAGTGCTGGTTGTAAAGCTTGTAAAAAATCAGATAAAAATGTATCTTTAAAGCTTTCATCTATAACATAATCATAATCTATATTTCCTGCATATGAATGATAAAATAAAATAGGATCTGTAACTTTCATTACATATTCACCATAACATCTAATATCTACAGTAAGTCCAAATTCACTATCTCTAAAAGGTATTGGTGTTGTTGTCCCAAATTTATTTCCTTTAATTAGCCTGGTATTTACAAAATAAACCCTTTGATCATGATCTGCAATACCACCAGTTGTAAATCTTTCACCAAATTTCTTAAAAGAATTAATTAATCCTTTACCAAATCCACCATAAAACATTGAAGGTTCTGTACCTTTATCAAAAGTATAACCACCAGGTTCTGCTGTAAAATCAACTATTTTTCCATCAGATACAACTATCAAAAATTGATCTTCTGATACAATTATTCTACTACCATTAGTAATTATATTTTCGCTTCCTTTTGTATTAGAACCTCCTTTTTTAGAGATTCCTTTTCTCATTAGTACATTATCTTCCATTCTCTCACAGTAGATGTACTCTAACCATTGATCCGCAAGTGTACTACTTCCTGCAGACAAAGCTGCTTTAATTAAACCCATTATATCTCTCCTTCTAGTATATAAATACTAAATACATTATATAGCAAATAAATGATAAAATCAATTATTTTTTATATTCATCTAAATATTTAAGTATTTCTTTTTGATTTTTTAAAATTAATTCTATTTTATCGTGTAATTCTTCTAAAATTAATTCACTTTTAATATTAGTTTTATAATCATTAGTACTTTTCAAACTTTCTTTTTTAGCCTCTCTATTTTGACTCATCATAATAATTGGAGCTTGTATAGCTGCTATACAAGATAAAATCAAATTTAGTAATATAAATGGATATGGATCTACATTATCAATAAACAATACATTTATTATCATCCAAGCTATTAAAAAGAAAACAAATAAAAAGATAAAAGCCCAAGAACCAGCTATTTCAGTAATCTTATCAGCAAGTTTTTCTCCAATTGTTCTTTTCTCAGTTTTTTCTATATTAATTGATATAGGCTCATCAATTAAAGCGTCTAATAACTCTTCATAATTATTAATCCCTTCATATTCATTATTATCTAATATTTTTTTTACTAATTGTTCCTTACTTAAATTTTTCATACCATCACCATATTAATTATACTACTATTTAAAAAAATAAAAAAGATAGAAATCTATCTAATTTATTAATTACAGTATGTATTATATGATTCTAAAGAAGTACTAAATCCTATAGCAGTCCAATTACTACAGAATCTACTTGCATCACCATTTATTGTCACGCTTGTTAAATTAGAACAATATTCAAATGCTCTAGATCCTATACTTGTGACACTTGATGGAATACTCACACTTGTTATATTAGCGCCAGTCATTCCAGAAACAAATGCATCACCAGCTATACTAGTGACATTATCTGGAATTATTATATCACCTTTAGCTGTTGTTCCATCTATCAAAATATTATTTATTATTACTATTCCATTGTTTTCTTGTGCTTTTTTTGTTTGCCATGGTGTTCCTAAAAACGCCTCGGCTCCTATACTTGTTACACTAGAAGGTATTGTTACACTCTTTAAATTAGTACAATACCAAAATGCATCAACGTCTATGCTTGTGACACTATCGGGTATTATTACACTTGTTATATCAGCTCCAGTAGAAGCACTAGTAAATCCACTATTTCCTATTTTTGTAACGGGATATATTACTCCATTTATTTTTACTTTAGAAGCTATTTCTATATCTCCACTGGTTTGAGGTGTAGTCCACAATAAATTAATAATAGAATCATTATAATCGCGTTCACCCCTATAGCCTGAAACTACGGCTTCATTTGATCCTTCTGGCACATAGTATACTAGCTTGTTATCTACATTTACTGCTACTCCTGATGTAGTCTCAGATATTATGGTACCTTCTGCTATTAATTCTTTTTTTGGGGATTCTATAGTTAATTTTCCATTTGAATCATATGCAAGTGTTCCTGATTTGTATGTTAGTTTCGTTGTTTCATCTCTTAGAATTGTACCATTTAATAATGTTATTTCTCCACTCTCTGGAATTTCTCCATCTACTGTTACATTTAATGTTTTATCACCACATTTTGTTATTCCTGATTCTATAGTACAACTATTTGGATTAAACTCACTATTTAAGTTTTCTTTTGCTATAGAGAGTTCTACTGCTTTTAAATAATTTTCTGCGCTCCTTTTTAGTGCCTCTTTTTTTGAGTCTTCAATAATATCTATTATTATTGGAACTGCTATTAGAGCTA
>JAUNNO010000034.1 GCA_030531425.1 bacterium | reverse complement strand
TTTTTTTTTTTTTTTTGCGATATGATAGTTATACAATGTAAAGATAGGAGGTAAATATGAAGGATAAAGGTTTTACATTGATAGAGTTACTTGCAGTAATAGTAATATTAGCAATAATAGCTCTAATAGCAGTCCCAATAATAATAGATATTATTGAAGACTCAAAAGAAGAAGCACTAAAAAGGAGTGCAGAAAATTATTTAAAAGCAGTAGAATTAGCAATCGCAAAAGAAAACTTAAATAGGGAGTTTAATCCAGATATTTGTAATATTGAAGCAGGTGTTACGAAATGTGGCAATCTACCATTAATACCAGATAAGATATTGAATGTCACAGTAGATGGAGAGTTACCAAAAAGTGGAACAATAAAATTACAAGATGGAACAATTGTAAGAGATGCATCAACATTTTTAACATATGATAAGGATACATTAACTACACTAACATATGATGAAAATAATAAATTAGGAATTAAAAAGCAAACAAAACCAGCACTTAAGGTTGTAGATAATATAGTATACTATGTCCCAGCAGGATCAACTGAGGCTATAGTATATGGCTATAGAGGTGATATTGATTATAGTGATCCTTATGTAGGATATATGTCTACACCTGAAATAAGTGGGGATGTAGTACTACAATCAACAATAGAAATAGATGGAAAAACTTATCCGGTAACAAGCCTAGGAGTAGCTGCCTTTACTGATGGATTATTTGGGGCAAATATAACAAGTATAACAATTCCAGAGGGGGTAACAAGTATAGGCCAGGATGCATTTTCAAATTGTTCTAATTTAAGTAGCGTAACAATTCCATCAAGCATGAAAAACATAGACCATTATGCATTTACAGGAACTCCATGGTTTACATCTCAACAGCAATTAAATAATGGCTTAGTAATAGCTGGATCTATTTTAATAGACGCAGGTTTTGCAACAGGAGATGTAGAAATACCACCAAGTGTAATAAGTATAGGATCTTGGGCATTTGCTTCATCTATGGCTAATAGTGTAACAATTCCATCCAGTGTAACAACTATAGATTCAAATGCATTTTGTAATAATTTGTTTATAGGAACAATAAATATATATGCAAAAGAAAACTCTATAGAAGGAGCTCCTTGGGCATCATATGCCACAATAAACTGGTTAGGTTAATTAAATTTATCATATAGATATTTCTATATGATTTTTTTTAATTTATTATAAATTTTTTGACATAATTAATATTATATGTTAATATACTTTTCTGGTGATTTTATGACTGAAAAAGAAAAGATAGAATATACTAAATATTTAATAAGTTATTATGTAAAAGAAAAAATAATTACTAAAGAAGATTTATTAAAAATTACAACTTTGAATAAAGATTTTTTTAATAATAATGATTTAAAAAATAAGATGTTGTCTAATTTATATAATTGTCCATTTTTACTAAATTTAGATGATTTAGAAGAAAGTTTGTTGAAAAATAAATGGTTAGTTTTTATTTATTCAAGATTTGAAGATGAAATAAATGAATTACGTTATCAATTAAATAAAGGAATTATTTCTAAAAATGAGTATATGGAAATATATAATGATTTAAGAGAAAAATATTTTATAAATGATGAAGATAAAAAACGAGTAAAAAAGCTTTAATAAATAATAAATATATGTTATAATAGCTTTGTAAATCAATTATGAAAAGCAATTATGAAAGATTAGTAGTAAGTTTAATTATTTCAAGAGAAAAAGTGGTTGGTGAAAACTTTCAAATAAACTCTTATGAATTCACTTTCTAGTGTTATTAATAGTAAACGGGTAATTTCGTTAAAAATTAAAAGATCATAACTATTATGAAGTAGGGTGGTACCGTCTATATTAGGCCCCTATTAATAATAGTTTTTTTATTAGGAGGAGAAAATGGTAAGTTCAGTTATTATAACAATTTTTGCTTCATTTTTATGGGCTATAACAAATCATATAGATAAATTTTTAGTAAATGGTGCATCCAAATCTTCAAATAATATAAAGACATTACTTGTTTTTTCATCTTTAGTTGCAGGACTCTTGTTCGCACCTATTTGGTTAATTTTTAGTAAGTTTTCAGTTGGCATATCGTTAATATCTTTATTATTTGTCTTTTTAGCAGCTATAGTATATATGCTAGCTACTTATTTTTATTTAAAGGCACTAGATAATAATGATGCTTCTGTTGTAGTTGTAATGTTTCAATTAATACCGGTATTTAGTTATATATTAGCTTTAATATTTTTTAATGAAGGATTATCTATTAAACAATTTATTGGTTCTATAATAATAACATTATCTGCAATTATAATATCAATAGATATAGAAAATAAAAATAGTAAAGCTAAATTAAAACCATTGTTACTTATGATGTTATCATCATTGTCTTTTTCACTATATTATATTTTATTTGATTTTGGAATTAGAAATAGTTCTTATAATTCTTGTGCTTTTTGGTTTCAAATAGGATTTATAATAATTGGACTTATATTTATTAGTATTAAAAGTTTTAGAAATATGTTTGTTGAAGCAATAAAGTTAAATGGTAAAAAGTATTTTTCATTAAATGCAGTAAATGAAATCATAAATTTAGTAGCTAATATGTTAGTTAATTATGCTAATGTGTTTATTCCAATAGCGCTTGCTAATGTACTTAATGGATTTCAAGGAGCTTTTGTATTTATAATAGGAGTTATTGGTGTTAAGTTATTACCAAAGTATTTTAATGAGAATTTAAAATTAAGTGTAATAATGCAAAAAATATTTTGTATAGTATTAAGTATAATAGGCTTAATAGTTATGTTTATATAGGAGGATTTTATGGAAGAAAATATAGAAATTATTGTAAAAGAAATAGAAGGAAAAATAAATAATATTGATAATTTAAAAGATTTAAATGATTTAAAACTAGAATATATGGGAAAAAGTGGCATTATAACTAAAATGCAAAGTGGTATTAAGGATGCTTCTAATAAAAAAGAATACGGTATGAAAGTAAATACTGTAAGAAATACTTTTAATGATTTATATAATGGAAAACTTAATGAATTAAATGAAATAGAAATAAATAAAAAATTAGAAAGTGAACGTATAGATGTGACTATGCCTTCTAAAAAGGTTAAAAAAGGTACTAAACATCCTATTAATTTGACTATAGAAAAAATAGAGGATTTATTTGTATCTATGGGATATGATGTAGTATCTGGGCCTGAACTTGAAACTGATGAATATTGTTTTGAAAGACTAAACCTACCTAAAGGGCATCCTGCTCGTGATATGCAAGATAGTTTTTATATAACTGAAAATGAATTACTTAGAACTCAAACATCATCAGTTCAAGCAAGATATATGATGGCTCAAGAAGAGAAAAAGCCAATAAGAATTATTGTACCAGGTAAAACATATAGAAGAGAAGATGATGCAACACACGCACCACAATTTGGTCAAATTGAAGGCCTTGTAATAGATAAAAAAGAAAATAATGTATCACTTGCTGATTTAAAAGGAACATTAGAAGTATTTGCTCATACTATGTTAGGTAGTGATCTTGATTTAAGATTTAGACCAAGTTATTTTCCATTCACTGAGCCTAGTTATGAAGTTGATGTAACTTGTTTTAAATGTAAAGGTAAGGGTTGTAATTTATGTAAACAAACAGGTTGGATAGAAGTATTTGCAGCCGGAATAGTTCATCCTAATGTACTTAGAATGAATGGATATGATCCAGATATTTGGGGTGGCTTTGCATTTGGACCTGGATGGGATAGAATATGTATGTTTAGATATGGAATACCTGATATAAGACTTATGTATCAAAATGATATTAGGTTTTTAAAAGAATTTGATAGGAGGGATCAATAATGATATTATCTAGAAAATTTGTTAGTGATTATATAGATTTATCAGATAATCTTTCTATAAAACAAATAGCAGAAGATATGACTAGTGTTGGTAATGAATATGATAGTGCTTGTAAATTAATTGATTGTACTAATCTTACAATTGGTGAAGTTATCAAATGTGAAAATCATCCTGATAGCGATCATTTGCATGTTTGCAAAGTAGATATTAAAACTGAAGTACTTGATATAGTATGCGGAGCTAGTAATGTTAGAAAAGGATTAAAAGTAATAGTAGCTAAAGTAGGTGCTAAACTTCAAGGTGGAGATATTAAAGCTAGTGTAATTAGAGGCCAAAAATCTAATGGTATGTTATGTTCTATGGAAGAGTTAGGTCTTGATAGTAAATTTTTAAAAGAAGAAGATAAAAATGGTATTTGTGAACTTCCAAGTGAAGCTCCTATAGGAGAAGATCCAATTAAATATTTAAATTTAGATGATGAAGTAATTGATTTTGAACTTACTGCAAATAGAGGAGATTTATTAAGTGTACTTGGCCTTTCTTATGAATTAGGAGCTATATATGATAAAAAGGTTAAAGATATTGATTTATCTTATAAAACTATAGATGAAAGCATTCTAGATCAATTTAGTGTTGATGTTGAAACTGATAAATGTAAGTTATTCTTAGCTAAAAAAGTTAAAAATTTAAAAATAGAAGAAAGTCCAGATTTTATAAAAAATAGGCTTATTGCTTGTGGGATTAGACCTATTAATAATGTAGTAGATATTTCTAATTATGTTATGCTTGAAACAGGGCAACCATTACATTTTTATGATGCTGATAGATTAGGTAATAAATTAATAGTAAGAATGGCTAATGATAATGAGGTTTTAACAACACTTGATAATGTAGAAAGAACTCTTGATTCTTCCGATATAGTAATTGCAACTCCTAATGCCTCAGTAGGACTTGCTGGTGTAATGGGTGGCCTTACTACAGAAGTAGAAAATGATACAAAAAATATTATTATAGAATCTGCTATATTTGATTCAGTATCTGTTAGAAAGACAAGTAAGAAAATCTTGCGTAGTGAAGCTTCTAATAGATTTGAAAAAGGACTAGATCCAAATAGGACATATATGGCAATTGAAAGATGTTGTAATTTACTTTCAAAATATGCTAATGGTAGTGTTTTAAGTGATACAGTAGTTTATGATAAAACTGTTGCAAAAGATAAAGTTATAAATATAACTGAAAAAAATATAAATGATGTGCTTGGAACTAGTATTAGTATAGAAGAAATAGTAAAAGTTTTTGATAAGTTAGGATTTTCAACAACAAAATCTAAAGATAAAATAACAGTTACTGTACCAACTAGAAGACTTGATATAAATATAAAGGAAGATTTAATAGAAGAAGTAGGAAGAATATATGGAATTAATAATATAAAAGGAAAACTTCCAAAATTAAATATAAAATGTGGAACTTATGATAAAACAACTAGAGAACTTAGAAATAAATTAGTTGATCTTGGATTAAATGAGGTTTTGACACAGATTTTTATAAATGATAAAGAAGCTCATTTATATACAAATGATTCTTTTGAAACAGTAAAATTATTAGATCCTTTATCAATAGAAAAAAATGCATTAAGATATACTTTGATTCCTAGTTTAATGAAAGTATATAATTATAATAAAGTTCATAATATTAAAGATATATCAATATTTGAACTTGCTAAAGGATTTTATTTAAAAGATAATAAATATGGTGAAGATTATAAATTATGTTCTCTTATGACAGGACAATATTTTATGAATGTTGGTTCAAACCTTAAAATAGATTTTTATGTTGTAAAAGGTATAGTAGAAGAGTTACTTGATTATTTAGGATATAAAACTAGATATAGTTTTGTTGTTGATAATATCCCAAAAGAGTTTCACCCAGGTATGAGTGCTTCTATTGTTTTACAAGGAAAAGAAATTGGTATAATTGGTAGACTACATCCAAGTATTAGTAAGGAGGATGTATTTGTATTTGAAATTAATTTAGATAAGTTACTTCTAAATAAAGTATCAACTTTAAAATACAAAGAAATACCAAAATATTTAGGAATGGAAAAAGATGTTGCATTTATAGTAGATAAAAATATAACAAATAAAAATATTGTTGATGTAATAAAAAAAGCAGGTGGAAGATTATTAACTAACATAGAAGTATTTGATATATATGAAGGGGATAAAATTGATGCATCTAAAAAATCAATTGCTTATAATTTGAAATTTGAAGATCCAACAAAAACTCTTACAGATGAAGAAGTAATGAATGTATTTAATAAGATTATAAATGAAGTTGAATCAAAATTAAATGCAAAAGTAAGAAATGGAGAATAATCTAATTAAAATGAAAAATATTTTAAACAAATTAATAGAATTTTTTAAAACTAAAATTTTTAGAAAAAGTAAGAGAAAAACACAAAAAGATGAACCTAAAATTATTAAAAGGAAAATAGATTCAGTTCAAATAGGTGATATTATATGGGCTAAAAGGTATAGTAATTCTCGTGAAAAAGCAAAAATACCAGAAGGCCATCTTGAGGGACCTTTTATAGTTATAGATAAGAGTAAAGATAAACTTATGTGTTTGCAAGGATCTAGTGTAGAGCCTGATTCTAAGGTTGAAGAGTTTAAATATTTTATATCAAATAGAAAACATAGTTTATTAAAAAATACTTATTTTACTTGTGATAAAATTAAATTTGTAGATGATGATTCTTTTATAAGTATACTTTCATATTTAGAAAAAGGTGAATTAGAGGAATTAACTAAAAAAATCAAAACTTTAAATAATGATTATAATATAAAAAATAAAGCAAGATTAAAATTTCAAATAGGTGATATATTAAAAATTGATGATAATATTTATTTAATACTTGATTTAAATGAAGAAAAAATAGAATGTGTTAAATTAGATCAAAAATTTGAAGATTTATCAAATCATACACCTGTTAATTTATCTAAAGTAGATTATTCAAAAAAATATACTTTTCCCGCCAATCAAAAGGCACATTTTATAGCTGCTTTACCAAATGATTTAATAAAATATACACTTAGACTTTTAAAAGAGTATATAGAAAGTTTAAAAACAAAAGATATACCTAAAAGGGGCAGTATTATTTTATTTGAAAATTGTAAATATTATGTATACGGAGAAGAAAGTGATAACCTTTTAACAATAAAGTTAATAGATAATGGAGTGGCTAAATTCAGAATAAATGGTGAAGTATATTTTACAAATTTTGATGAATTTATAATAAATAGAAAAGATAATATAATTAAAATTTGTGATGCGAAAGATGATGAAATTGAATATATAAAAAATTTAAAAAAATCATATAAAAAATCTCAAGATAAAAATTCAAATAATAATACTATAAAAGTTGGAAGTATTGTTGAAAACTATTATGGTGATGCTTTTATAGTAGTTGAAATTCATCCTAAGACATATGAATGTTTTAATATAAATGATTTATTAGATAATATATATAATCCCTTATTAATTAGTAAAAAAAATTTAAAATTATCTAAAAAAACAGTAAAATATGATTTGAATTGGTTAAAAGATAATCCAACTTTTAAAAAGAATTATGATGTAGATATATCTAATTTAGGTGAGAGTTCTATAAATAAAGGTTGCTTGATAAAAAAAGATAATAGGCTTTATTATATATATTCAGAAGATGAAACATCTTGGTTAGCACATTCTGTTTTTAATACTAATTTTAATGATTTTCAAAAAGTATTCATAAAATCTAAAATTTATTATATAAATTTTGAAGATAGTATAAGTTTATCAAAAGATAATGATTATAATGTAGTTGCTACATTGACAAAAAAAGAATATGATTTTATAAAATATAAGAAAAAACAGTTTAATACAGAAATAACTGGTAATAATATAAAAAGGTAACAAAATTTTACCTTTTTTTTATTTTTCATATTTTATAATAGGGTTGGTGATAAAATGTATTATTTATTTATAATAAAAGATAATTTTTTTAAAGATAATAGTGAATATTTATATGATATATTATATAAATTAAAAACCATGCATAAAGAAAATTATAACTATGGTATTAGTTTGTATTATAGCATATGTAAATTATTTGATGTAGCTTCATTAAAAAGGTATATAAAATTAAAAACAAATTTAAAATCAATAAATAATAAATTTTATTTAGATAGATATAATTATTTTGAACTTAGAAAAAGTTGTTGCATAATTAATAATGATAAGTATTTGAAAGAAGTATTATGTATATTTTATATTTATAATAAAAATATATTTGTATGTAATTTTGATTTTAAAGAGTATTTTTGGCTTAATGATAAATTTAAATAGACTTGAAAAAGATATTATAATATAGTAAAATATATAAAGAAAGGAACGATTTTATGGATATATTATATATATTAATAGGACTTGTTATTGGCGCTGTAATAGGATTTTTTCTAGCTAGATTTTATATGAAAAAATATTTAAAGAAAAATCCACCAATAAACGAGCAAATGATTAAGGCTATGATGATGCAAATGGGGAGGACACCTTCTCAAAAGCAAGTAAATCAGATGATGAAGTCTATGTCAAAGTATATGTAAGGTTAAAATTTTACAAATTTTTAATAATGTGTTATAATAGCAATTGTCTAAAGAAAAGGAAGGCAATTATGAAAAAATTTGTATGTAAGCAAAAAAATTGTTTCATTGCTTTAACTATTTTAGTTTTAGTAATAGAAACATTGCTTAAAATAGATAATAAATTTGTTCAAACACTTGGTATTCTTATGACACCTATGTTAATTATGTTTGGATTAATTATTATTAAAAATGATCAAAAGAAAGTCAATTAATTTTGATTGTTAGAAGTCTAATTAGGCTTCTTTTTTAATACTCCAATCATACTTCCTACCATACTTGATATAATTAATATTAAATAAAATAATAAATATTTTAATTTAAATGAATTATTTAATGCTAGAAAGTTAAAAATAATCATTATAAAAGATATTATACCTCCTAATTTTATACCTTCTAAATATCCTTTAGAATTAGAATTTGTCCCAATATAAAATCCACTTATTAAAAATGATATAATTGGAATAATTATTTTTATTATAGAAGATATTTTATAAGATATTATATTATAATAACTGAATATAGTTAAAATAAGTGTTAAAACTAATAAAGAAATCAGAAAGTATAAAAAAGATATGCCTACTTTTTTTAAATATTTCAATTTAATCACCTAATAATTAATATTCAATTGAATAAAAAAGTATTCTAATGCTCATTATATAATGGTGATAATATGTATTTTTCTCTTGTATTAAAAACAGTGTTTATGTATTTTTTTATTATATTTGTATATAGATTGATGGGAAAAAAAGAAGTAGGTGAACTTAGTATTGTTGATTTAATAGTTTCTATACTTATAGCAGAGTTAGTAGCATTATCAATAGAGACTGATAATAAAAGTATTCTTGTGTCAGTAATACCTATTTTAGTTTTAGTAGGTGTTCAAATTTTAGTAAGTTATATTACTTTAAAAAATGAAAAAATAAGGGATATAATAGATGGTAAACCTACAGTTATTATAAAAAATGGTAAACTTAATTTTACAGAAATGTCAAAATTAAGGTATTCTCTTGATGATTTACTTACTCAACTTAGATTAAATGGAATAAAAAGTATAGATAAAGTAAAATATGCAGTTTTAGAAAATAATGGGAATTTATCTGTTTTTTCTGATAATGACGATTATCCACTTCCGTTAATATTAGATGGGGTTGTTGATTATAATGTATTAAGTGAAATAAAAAAAGATTATAATTGGCTTATTAAAATTTTAAAAAATAAATCTTTAAATTTAGATGAGGTTTTTTATGCTTTTTATACTAATGGTAAAGTATTTATAATTACAAAAAATCAATTGTTGTAGTTGAAAAAAATTATAATATGTGTTATTATTTTAATGTAAGGTGGATTTATATGGATAAACAAAAAAAGCAAAGTATATTATTCAGGGATTTGGATTTGGCTTTCGTTTATATTTTCATAGCTTTAGTAGGAATTGCTATAGTACTTGGTATGGTATCATATCTAAATAGTAAAGTAAAAGAGTTTACTGATTTTGCTTTCATTCAGGATGTAGAAAAATAAAAGAATTGGTTGTAAAGCCAATTTTTTAAGTTTAAAAAATAATATTGTAATAAGTTTATAAATATATTATAATCATGTATAGGATGTGATTTTTTATGAAACAAAGACTAATAAGTGCATTAATAGCTTTATTAATATTTATTCCAATAACAATTATTGGAGGGACTGTTTTTAATATAGCTTTTTATATATTAACACTACAGGGATTAAGAGAATTTATGAAAGTAAGAGAAAATGAAAAGAAGTTTCCAGATTTTATTAGGCTTTTAGCATATTTTATGATAACTATTTTATATTTTAGTTGTACTATGAATAATAGTTTTAATTTTATGCTTGATTATAAAGTTATTTCATCTTTATTCTTAACTTTATCTATCCCTGTTATATTATATCATGATGATAAAATATATAATATAAAAGATGCATTTTACTTACTTGGTGGAGTAATATTCTTGGGATTTTCAATGTCTTTATTTTATACATATAGATCTTACGGGTTGGAGATATTTATATTTTTATTCTTAATAACTATAATAACAGATTCTTATGCTTATTTTACAGGAATGCTAATTGGTAAACATAAATTATTAGAAGTGGTATCTCCTAAAAAAACTTGGGAAGGTACTATTGGTGGTAGTTTAATTGGTACTTTTGTTTGTACTGTTTATTATTTAACTGTTATAAATAACAATGAATCTATATTAAAAATATCATCTATAATATTATTTTTAAGCTTAATAGGTCAGTTTGGAGATTTATATTTTTCAGCAATAAAAAGAAAATTTAAAGTAAAAGATTTTTCTAATATAATGCCAGGTCATGGTGGAGTGTTAGATAGATTTGATAGTATAATATTTGTAATGCTTACATTTACATTCTTTTTAAATTCATTGGGGGTAATTTAATGGCAATTATATATTTTATTTTAATACTTGGAATAACTGTATTGGTACACGAATTAGGACATTTTATATTTGCTAAAAAATATGGTGTCTATGTATATGAATTTTCTATTGGAATGGGCCCTAGATTATTTAAATTTAATAGAAAAAATGATGAAACTGATTATTCTATTAGACTTTTACCAATAGGTGGATATGTACAAATGGCTGGTGAAAGTGTAGAAGTAGATGAAAAAATACCTAAAGAAAAAAGGCTTCAAGCAAAAAGCTGCTTTCAAAGATTTATGATAATGGTAGCCGGTGTTATGATGAATTTTATACTTGCATTAGTGTTGCTTTTTGTAATAGGAATATCTGGAAATATTTCCACAAATAATTTATATATAGATGATAGTTCAATAAATGGTTTAAATAGTGATGCTAAAATAGTAAAAGTTAATAATCATTTCGTAAATAATTATGATAAGCTTGCTTTGGAACTTACAATTGCAGGGAAAAATGAGTTTAATTTAACTGTTAAAGAAAATGGTAAAACGAAAGATATTTTAATAAAACCTATATCTGTAGGGAAGTCTAATTTAATTTATGGTAAGGATTATGGATTTACGGTAGCTGATTTAAATATTTCATCCTCAAAAATAAAAGGGTTGAAAAAAGGCGATGTAATATCAAGTATTGATGGAAAAACAGTAGACTCTTATATTGATCTTTTAACAATACTTTCAAATGTAGATAAAAAATTTACATTAGGTATTTTAGATAAAAAAGAAGAGTTTAAGGAATTTAATATTCAAATAAAAGAGAATAAAAAAGATACTTTGGCTGGATATAGTTATGGATTTTATTTAAAAGGAAAAAGTGAAAAAGGATTTTTTGCGGCAATTAAATATGCATTTTTGAAATTCTTTAGTACAGTAGAACAAATGGTATTTACTGTAATATATTTGGTGACAGGAAAAATAAGTTTAAGTATGTTATCAGGTCCTGTTGGCATATTTCAAGTAGTTAATGCTTATTCAAAAACTGGTATTTTAAATATATTATCTTTATTAAGTTTAATATGTGTAAATGTTGGATTTATAAATATTTTGCCACTTCCAGCATTTGATGGTGGACATGTGTTATTTATAGTTATTGAAAAGATAAAGGGTAGTAAAGTAGATCCTAAATTAGAGAATACTATACATAATATAGGATTTATATTACTTATGATACTTATGGTATTAGTAACTTATAATGACATTCTAAGATTAATAAAAGGGTAGAATAATCTACTCTTTTATTATAAAATTAATAAAAATCTTGTTTTTTGATAAAAAACTATTGTCATAATGAAAAAATTAGGATATAATTATATAGTCATATATTTTTGATGGGCTTGTAGCTCAGTTGGTTAGAGCGTTCGCCTGATAAGCGAGAGGTCGATGGTTCAAGTCCATTCAGGCCCACCATTTATATGGCCGGTTGGTGAAGCGGCTTAACACACATGCCTTTCACGCATGCACTCACGGGTCCGAATCCCGTACCGGTCACCATATATGATTAAAACATTGAAAAATGTTTTATATAAATTTCTATTATTATCATTATAAGTTGTTTTTTAGTTTTTAATTTCAACTTTCCTTTATTTGATAATGTAGAATGTGATTTTTAAAGTTCTGAATTAGAGTGCGTCAACACTCTTTTTCAGTGCGTATAAACATCTAGTGTTATAGATATTGTACTATGTCCCATTGTTTTTGATACTTTATTAATAGGTTTTCCTTTAGATATCATTCTAGTTGCATAGCTATGTCTAAATTCGTGTTGGGTTATTTCGTACAAATTAGCCTTTTTACAGGCTTTTTTCTTATATCTATCTATTGTGGTCGGTGCTAGTGGTTTCGACCCACCAAACACGAAATAATCACAATTATTATTACCATAGTATTTTTTTAATAACCAAATTCTAAAACGCATTACTAAATTAATTTTTATATGCCTAATACTAGATTGATTTTTTGGAGTGTCAAGTTCTCTTCTTCCTTTTCTTTGCAAATTATGTTGTATAAATACATCAGATCCATTTATATCACTAAATCTTAATGCCATTGTTTCGCTCGGTCTTGTTCCGTAAAAGAACATAAATGTAAAATATTGTCTAATTATAAAATTATCTAAATAATAACTAAATTTTATAAATTGTTTTAAATTAAAAACTTTATGTTCTTTATATTCAATTTTTTTTTTAAAAGCTCCAACTTGAGAAACAATATTATTTTCAAAAATATCAAGTAAAATACAATAATCAATAAATATTTTAAAATTTGAATATAACATTGCATTATATTTATTACTAAAATTTTTTGATAAAATAATATCTTGCCAATTTATTATGTCAATTTTAGTTAGATTATAAATATTATAACCAGTAAAATATGGTAGAATATGATTTTTAAAGTTCTGAATAATAATAATGAAACCTTGTTTTTTATGCCTGTTTCTAGCATATTCTAAATATTTTTTATAGACTTCGTCAAAAGTCATATTTTATCGCCTCCGTGCGACTATTATATATAATTATTTATTTTTGTCAAACCATATCTTATCACCTCTAATTAAATATAACATAATTTGAAACTGTTTTTCAATTAAAAATTAAGAAAGTATTATTTTTTTATGATATATTATTATTAGGAGTATGTTTTTGATATTCCCCAAGATTTTATTATATTTTCAAATTCTTGATTTTTAGTCAATAAGCAATTGGAATAAATGCAACTTGTTGCTTTTATGCCGAGAAAATTATTGACTAATTTTTTTTATTATAATTATTTTACAAAGCAAAGTCTTATTTTAAGACTTTGTTTGTTACTAACTATATAATTTTTTATTTAAATGAAAGGAGGTTTGGCTGTGTTTCTTACAATGGCCGATGATATGAGTGCAATTACAACATCAGCAACTTCAGTATTAACTTGGTTAATATCTGCAGCTAGCACTATCTATGAATTTTTAATTTCTAATCCATTAGCATTATTATACATAGGTATTAGTTTAGCATTTGTTGGATTCTCAATATTACGAAGAGTAATTCACAGATAAAATAGGGACACTTTAGTGTCCCTATTTTTTTTGTTTTATGTGGGGGGTTACTACGACACCCCCCAATGGGTGACGCGTGACGTGTGACAAAATTATCCCTTTAATTTTTTTTTTTTTATATTTTTTTTAATTCAGATAATCCCATTGAAATAGTAATACAAGTCAATAATTCATTTTTTTGATTATTTTCTAGTAAATTATAACAAATTAGTATTATTATCATTACTAATTGTTCTTTCGAACAATTATCTATAATATTTTTAATTTCTTCTAAATCTTTTATTTTCATTTTTCATTTTCTCCTTTAAATGTGGCTAGTTTATATAATTTATTATCTATGATCACATTAATAATATTTGTTTTTCTTTTGTTATATTGACAAACTAAATCACTAGCCTTATAATCTTTTAAATATTTTTTATGTAATTCGTCCCAGCTTTGTAAATAACAAATTATTTCATCTTCATCATTTAAATCATTTTCATGATTGTATTCATATAATACGAAATAATTGTATTTTCTAAATTCTTTAGTTTTTAATTTCAATTTTCCTTTCTAGATTATTTTTTTTAGGTCTAATTCCCGTACCGGTCACCATATATGACATTAACCGTTGAATTATCAACGGTTTTTTATTTTAAAATAAATTTATTTTTTTTATATCCCTGAGTGCATGCGTAATGTGTGTTAAGCTTTATAAAAATAAATCTCATACCTCTCGCTTATCGCTTTTCGGCTCATACTTTTCAGCT
>JAUNNO010000082.1 GCA_030531425.1 bacterium | reverse complement strand
TAACAAAAAAAGTTACTACTAATCCTACTATTTTATATAAAAATAATGAAGAAAAAATAAATATTAAAGAAAAATTAGAATTTGATGTTTTATATAGTGATTCTGATTATATATATGTATATTTTATGAATGATATATATGGAATTAAAGATAACTATGAAATAGTTGAATCTAAAAATGAAAAATTAGATTCTATATCTTTTATAAGTTTAGGAAGCGATCTTTCTAATGAAAATTTGAAACAGTATTTAGATTATTTAAATACTAATAATTATAACACTATAACAATTGATGAATTTAATAATTGGAAAAACTCTTATATAGATTTTCCTTTAAATACTATTTTATTAATAGATGAAGGATCTCACACTGATTTATTAAATGAATGTAATTATAAATATGAATTATTAAGTGATTTAAGCAAATATAATATTACAAATGATATATATAAAATTAAAAAAACAGATAAAAATTATTATAAGTATGTTATAAATAATGATACTACTATGGATGATTTTATAAATGCAATAAACGGTATAAAAGATTCTAAAAATCAAGAGATAGCAGTTTTAAATTATCATTTTTTCTATGAAGAGAAAGGTATATGTAATGAGTCTATATGTCTAGATATGGATATATTTAGAGATGAATTAAAGTATTTAAATGATAATAATTATAAGACTTTAACAATTGATGAATTTGTTGATTGGTATTATGGTAAAATAAGTCTTCCTGACAATTCGGTTTTACTTACAATTGATGATGGAGCTTATGGGACTAGTAAAATTAATGGGAATTTTTTAATTCCAGCATTAGAAGAGTATGATTTACATGCTACATTATTTTTAATAACTTCTTGGTGGGATATAGAAAATTATAGATCTAATAATTTAGATATACAGTCACATGGAAATGATATACATTTCGAGTCAAGCTGTGGATATCAAATAAAATGTTTAAAATATGATGAACTTTTATCAGATTTTAAAAAATCATTAGATATAGTTAAATCAAATACATCTTTTTGTTTCCCTTTTTATGTATATACTAATAATGCGATTAGTGCACTTGAAGAATTAGATTTTAAAGTAGCTTTTGTAGGTGGAAATAAAAAAGCAAGTAGGTCTAATAATAAATATAAAATACCAAGATATGTTATATTAGATGGTATTAGTATGAATGAGTTTATAGGTATGATAAGTTAAATTAATAAATAAAATGTAAAGAAACAAGTAAATTTTCATGATTTATGAAAAAATATTTATTTTTTTTATTTCACTTTTGTTTGAAGTGTGGTAAAATGATATAGTAAGATAGAGTAGGAAAGGTGATTTGATGAAAAGTAAAGGTTTTACATTGATAGAGTTACTTGCAGTAATAGTAATACTAGCAATAATAGCTTTAATAGCAGTCCCAATAATAATAGATATTATTGAAGACTCAAAAAAAGAAGCACTAAAAAGGAGCGCAGAAAATTATTTAAAGGCAGTAGAATTAGCTATTGCAAAAGAGAACTTGAATGGAGAGTTTAATCCAAATAGTTGTACTATAGAATCAGGAATAACAAAATGTGGTGATAAAACATTAAATGTCACAGTAGATGGAGAACTACCAGATAGTGGAGAAATAATGCTTTCTAATGGTACTATAGACAAAACTTCAGAAACATTTTTAACATACAATGATAAAGATACATTAACATATGATGGAAACAACAAATTAATATTCGGTGAAGCTAAAGCTCCACAACCACAAGAAAAATATGGATATATGTGGTATACAGGATCAGATGTATCTGGTCCAAGTATCAATGGAGATGGCTCAAGTCTTGAAACAACATTACCAGAAGATAAGAACTACTATTTAAAATACAAATTAGATGATTCAAATGTAGTAACAAATGCCTATGCATGTGTTAAGTTTAATGGGACAGAAGAAAGATGCTTAGAAGGAGGATCAGCAGATACATATGGTTGGGTAACAAGTAAAACAGATTCAACAGGACGAGTTGCAAAACTATATGCAATAGAACAAGAAGACATTTCTGGAGTTAGTTGTTTTCAACAAGCTGGAAGTTCTGAGTGTTTCGATACTTCTATTTCATTGTATGCTGATAATTTTGGATATATTTATTCTACGAGTAACCATATATATTGTTTTGTCTATCCTGAAGGTGGTTCTCGATGCAGATACGGAATATAATAATACATTCAATCATCTAAGAATCTAAAATCTAATATTTTGAAAAGTGAAATATTACAGAAAGTGCCGAATGGATAGTGTAGGCACAGATTGGTTGATGTACTAAAGTATTAAATAATAAATTATATTTGATTTAAATTTTCTTTTTAAATTTAATATTTTAACAAAAATAGTCATTTTAATTGACTATTTTTTAATTTTTATTTATAATAACACTTGGTGTTTTATATGAGTAAGAAAAATAAATTATTTGAATTAGAAAAGCTAGAAAATGTGAAATTTAAATTTTCTTATATTATTCACTTTATAGTAATAATAATTATTTCCGTAATTCTTGTAGCTTCTTATTATATGAAATATAATTTTGCTAATGAGTCAATTGAAGAAATATTATTTTATATGAAAAATGGATTAGGTAATTCAGATACTAGTGTATTTATAACTGCAATAAAATCTTGTTATTTAAATTTTTTACTAACATTTATATTATTAATATTTATATTTTATAAT
>JAUNNO010000081.1 GCA_030531425.1 bacterium | reverse complement strand
ATATTTTAACCTCCAACTATAATATATTTAGGTATTATAAAAAATTGGGGTTAAAATATATACCCTCATGTTACATTTTTAAAATCTTGTGAAACCGTTGGTAATGCTGGTTTGTCCTTTTTGTGGTAATAATATCTATCCTCCTCTGAAAAAACACATCCACAATACTTTTGCATATATAGTCCTTCTTCTCTTGCTTTATTATGTCCTTCCCAAAATCCAACTCTAAAATCAATATATAAGAATTTTACTCCAAATTCTTCTGCATATTTTTCACATAATAGTTTTATATAATCATGATTTTGATAAATACTATATAAAAGAGTTGTTGTTACTGCATCATATCCATTTTCTTTAGCATATTCAAATGTTTTTTTTAGTCTTATAGGATAACAATAGTTAGTGCATCTATTATCAATATCTTCTATAACATTTTTACAAAAATCTCTCAATCCATACTCATCTTCAATAATACAATTAATATTAATTTTTTTTGTATATTCAATTAGGCAATTTCTTCTTGCTTCATATTCTTTATATGGATGAATATTAGGGTTATACCAATAAACTGTAGGCTCAATATCTTGATTTCTTAAAGTTTCTATACAATATACACTACAAGGTGCACAACATGCATGCATTAATAATTTCATTTTATACTCCTATTTACATTAACCATTTCAAAATTTTAATTGCTAATCCCATACTAGCATTTTTCTTATGTGCTGATACATCTGTTCTGTGTTCAATTTCTTCTCTATTATTGTGATAATACATATATGCTTTATATAACATTTCCTCATTAGAAAGTGTTGGAGTAAAGTTTAGTTTTTCCTTTATTTTTGAAGTATCAAAAACAAAGGATGAAGAAATCATTTTATATTGATAAGGTCCTAAAGGAGAAATATGTAAGGCAAAGCAAACTTTCATGGCAAATATCATTAACAATTTTGGAAAATGAAATAGTTTTGATTCTGATCCAGCTTTGTCAATTACATACTTATAAACCTCATTAAAAGTTTTTACATTTTCAGACCCTATATTAAATATATCTGTATTATTATAACTTAAAGCATTTTACATAGCTTGTACCATAAATAAATTGGTATCTGTTATTTCCATTACCAACAATTGGAATCTTTTTATTATCATCTATAAACTCAAACAATAAACTTAATAATCCAAGTCTACCTTCATCTACAATAGTTGGACTTCTAAATATTATTGAATTAACCTTATCTTTATGCTCAAATAGTATTTTTTCTCCCTCTAACTTAGATTTTCCATATATCTCAACGGGATTTGGTATTTCTTCTTCAGTTACTTGAGAATCAAAATTATGTCCCCATAAACAATTGCTTGAAATAAATATTAGTTTATCACATCCATTTTTTTCAGCAAACTCAACAATATTTCTAGTTCCATCAACATTTGAAGTCCACAAATCATTCTTATCTTTTACTTCATGGGCAAGTAATGCTGCACAATGAAATATAGCATCAAATTTATACTCATCACAAATTTTGTCTAAAAGCTCTAAATCTCTAATATCACCTTTAACATGTTTAAAGTTTTTATTTTCATAATCATCATCTTCTAAATCAATACTTAAAACAAAATTGCCTTCTTCAACTAAATTCTCTTTTAAAATACTCCCAAAAAATCCAGCTCCACCTGTAATTAAATAATTATTCATCATTAATCCTCCATATCTTTATTCCCAAAAACAAATTGTATATTCCATTTCATAATACTTATTTGGAGATATTCTTTTGAAAAAACTCTTTTCTGAAACTATTCCAAATAATAAAGCAATTATAAAAGTAAATATTGTTGTTATATATAATATATTTTGCATTACATTTTTTGTTTCATCATGTTTGAATGAATTATATATAATAGAAAAAATAATAATAGAATCTATTATAAACATCCAAGAATAATCCATTAAATATCTTTCCACACTACCACTCATTGCAACACTGACTATTGAAATACCAATAGACACTATAAATAATGTAAAAATAAGTATTTTTAATTCTTTAGAAATATTTTCTTTATTTATTTTAATAATGCCAAAATATATAAAGCATAGTGGAACTACAGCAAATAGACCTCCAAGCATATTTTCTATATAATAGTATCCATAGAATGTAGGTACATCATTATAATTAACAATAAATGGAAATTCAGCATTAAATTTTGGAAAGCTAAATAAGTTTGTAAATACTCCACTAAAAATAGTATACCATCCTGTGCTTAAAGCAGAATTATTACTAATTGTTAATTGATATTTATATCCGAATTCAAATGGACTATCAAATCTAATATAATTATAATACATTAGTGAAATTCCAACTAAAATATATGGTATTCCAACAGATAGTATTAGCTTAAATAGATTTAATTTATTTGTTTTAAATTCTTTAATATCTTTTATTAACAAAGAAAAAATATAAGGTAATATAATAATTGAAATTAATAAATCTATTGGCCTACAAGCTACAGATAAAGCTAAAAATAGCGAACCCCAAAAAAGATTTAGATATTTATTCTTTTCATTCTCAACTGACTTTAATACAAAAAATATTCCAAGTAGAACAAAAAATAGTCCAAATACTATAAGCAACTCATAAAATCTTGATATTCCATTTACATATAGTACTAAAGAACCACTGTATAATGTTATTAAATAAAAGAAAACATTTTTAAATGGAATTTCTTTAAAATATCT
>JAUNNO010000033.1 GCA_030531425.1 bacterium | reverse complement strand
TTTACATTTTTACATTTTACAAAATATACTTAATTTAGTATGCAATTATTTAATTTTTTTCTTTGAATTGATATAACAATATATAAAATTAATAGAATTTTATAATATCAATTGTTTTTTTTCTAGAAAAGCAACACATTCAACATGATATGTATTTGGAAACATATCAAAAGGAGTTATTTCAACTATTTTATACTCGTTTTTTAATATATTTAAATCCCTTGCTAAGGTCATTATATCACATGATACATAAATTATTTTATTTGGAGCTATTTTTAAAATATTATTAATAGTATCTTTATTTAAACCATTTCTTGGAGGATCTATTATAATACTGTCGAAATTTGATCCTAAATTTTTAATAGATTTTCCACTGTCACCACATATAAAATTAATGTTTTTCAAATTATTTAGCTCTTTATTTTTTATAGCATTTTTAATAGCTTGATTATTTATTTCTATACCAGTTATATTTTTATTTTCACTAACAAATATCCCAATAGAGCCTGTCCCACAATAAAGGTCTAAAATATTTTTTGAGTCTATTAAATATTCTTTTATTTTAGTATATAATTTATTACAAACATCAATGTTTATTTGAAAAAATGCATCTGGATAGATACTAAATTTATATTTACCTAAATCTTGAGTTAAATATTTTTTTCCATAAATACAAGTATAATTATTTTTATATTTTATATAAATGGAACTTGCTATTTCTTTTATGCAATCTACATTTATATTGAAATTATCAGTTTCAATAATTATCATAAGTTCATTATTAAATGTTCTACATATAATTTTGTCAACCTTTATAAGGTCTAGTTTATTTAAATATTTAATTGATTTATTTATTAGATCATTTGCAATTAAACAATTATCAATTTTTATTAAATCATGAGTTTTTTCACTAAAAAATCCAATCTTATTATCTACTTGAAATGTAACCTTGTTTCTATAATTTAAAATGCTTTTAGAACTTATAATATTATTTATATTTATGTCTTCTTTTACATATTTTCTTAGTATATTTTTAACTTTTTCATATTTAAAATTTAATTGATCTTTATAGTTAAGGTGCATTATATTACAACCACCACATTTATCATAATAAGGACAAGATACTTTTTCTCTTAAAGTTGATAGTTTTAAATATTTAGAAACATCAGCTTCAATATATTTGCTTTTTTCTTTAATTATTTTAATATTTACAATTTCATTTGGTACAGCATTATTTACAAAAACTATTTTTCCATTTAATTTAGCAATTCCCTTACCATTGTCGTTTAATGAATCAATTTTAATCATATAACCACCCAAATAATTATAACATTTTATTTTTATTTGTTGAAGTTAATTTTAATATATTATATAACTTTTTATATTGATTATTATTTGAATTTATAGTTTTTAATTTATTTAATATTTCTTTTTTCTTTATATTTTTTTTACCAAAGCATTCAAAAAATATATAATTTAATTTTTTATCATTTATATTTTTGAGTTCTTTGTTTATAAATAATTCTTCATTTACTTGTTTTCTTGTTTTGAAAACACAATTTCCTTTTTTAATTATTTCAAAATTAATGTTTTCTTCTTTTAAGTGACGTATTGTTTCTAAAATTTCGAATTCCTCATCTACGTATAGTGATGATTTTTTTAAACTATTACCCTGAATATCAAAAACAATGGCAATTATATTGTTGTCATTACAAAAAAGTGCACAATATTCTAATGAAGTATTAGATTGGTATGCCTCTGTTTTGTTATGCACATTTATTAAAAAGTCTTTATCAATTTTTATATGGTTATACACAATCTTTTTGAAATTATCCTCACTTATTTTAAATATAGGGATTTTTTTTATGTGTATAATTTTATCATTTTTGTTCCATTCAAAAAAATCATAATATTTTTTATTAAAATTTAAATAAATATCATAAGTATAATTCATGTTTTCCTCCTAGAGTTCCAGATAGTATCATAAGTGTTATTCCAAATATGGCATTTAAGCATTCTATTCTTCTAAATATAAAATTAACATATTCGAAAAAATTATACCCTAAAGTTAATAAATTTAGATAACTTATTATATATACAAAACCAATTGTTGTAAGACCAAAGCCTATTAGAAATAAAAATATTTTTAAAAACATATTTCACCTAATAAATTTTATTTTATTAAAAATTTTTTATTTATTATTTTTCATTTTTGTTATATAATTAATTAGGTGATTTTATGGAAGCTTTAAAATACGCATTATTAGGATTTATTCAAGGTTTAACTGAAACATTGCCGGTATCATCATCCGGTCATTTGATGATATTTAAATCTATTTTAAATATAAGGGAAAATTTTGATTCTATAGCTATTCTTACCAATTTTGGATCTTTAATAGCAATTATAATACTTTTTTGGGCTGATATAAAAAAGATAATAGAAGGATTTTTTAAATATTTATTTAAAAGTGATAAAGAGTGTAAAAAAGAATATAAATATGCTTGGATGATTGCGTTAGGGTGTATACCAACGGGATTAATGGGTCTTATTTTAAATTATTTTGATGTATTAAATAAAATAGAAAATAATATTAAATTTGTTGGTATATCACTTATTATTACTTCAATATTACTTTTTATGATAAGAAATTTTAAAGGTAAAAAATCAGATGAAAAAATAGGTGTTAAAGATGCAATAACTATTAGTTGTTTTCAAATATTAGGTCTTTTACCTGGTATAAGTAGAAGTGGATCAACTATAGTAGGTGGTATGATACAAGATTTAAAAAGGGATACAGCATTTAAATATTCGTTTATGTTATATATACCTATGAGTATTTGTGCAACAGCGCTTGAGATAAGTGATTTTAGTTTTAATGTTAATTTAATACCTTATTATTTCATAGCAATTTTAGTATCAACTATTGTTACATTAATTGTTACCAAATGGTTTAGAAAAATAGTAAATAGTGGTAAATTAATATATTTTTCTATTTACTGTTTTATAGTAGGATTATTTGTAATATTGTTTTTAAAATAAAAAAAGTTACTAGTTTATCTGTAACTTTTTTTGTTTATAAATGCCGTGGCCAGAAGCTTTTATATCTGCATTATCTATTTGTAGTGTTGTAACGTTATCATTTATGTTATAAAAAACTTTTAAGTTATTAGTCATTTGCTTATATAAATTAATTGCATTTTCATTTTCTTTATTATCGATTAAAACTTTTATTTTTTTTATATAATTTTCAAAATTAACTAAAGCTATTTTTTCTTTTAATGGATCATTTTTTAAAGCTTCACTAATTTTAGGACCTATTATATCGTATTCAACAAGCATAGCTTTATATTTATCATCTTTTTGTAATATATTTTTTCTAAAGCCTCTTAATGTGTTTAAATACATATTATTATCATCCAACTTTAATATATCGCAAATCATAGTAGTTAAATAACATCCACTGCTACTATGTGAATTAGAGTATTCAATTGCATTTTTGATTGAATTATCATCCCTAGAATAAGCTCTACAGAATCTATAACATTCAACGTCTGTGGCAAGATGCCATTCACCTTTTTTATCACAATAAAATTTACCGTTATAATCTCCTGTGTCTAATTTTAAATAAGTACAGTGTGCACAGTAATTTGACATGTATTTCGCCCCCTTAAAAAACAAATGTATAATATCAAAAAAAATAGGCGATGTCAATTTATTTAAATATAATAAAACTTACGAATCAGTATCGTAAGTTATTTTTAAATGGTGCTCGTGGTCGGACTCGAACCGACACGATATTGCTATCATTGGATTTTGAGTCCAACGCGTCTACCAATTTCACCACACGAGCAGTACATACATTATAACACAAAATTTAAAAAAAGTGAAAAAATATTTTTAAATATTATTCTAAATTTTAAAAATATTTGGTATAATACCTTTATAAGGTAGATGGTGCATATGAGGAGAAGAATTTTATTCTTTATTACTATTTTAATTTTAAATTTTGTTTTTGTTAGCTCAGCATTTGCAATTAAAATAGAAGGTGATTTGGTTACATTTCCACCAGAAGATGATTGTGATGCCTCAAAAGAGGATTGCAATACTTATTATAATAGTAATCCCTTGCGATATAAAACAATCTGTACAGATGCAACTGGCGAAGATGCAACAGATGGAAAATGTGAATATGCTAGCGATTTGTTTGCGTTTGAATTAGGTAAGGAACCTACTAAAGGAACATCTTATTCAAGAATTTCAGTAACAAATATCCCAGATATTTTAAAGTATACTGAACCCATGAAAAAATATTGGGATGTAGCTGCAATTGTTTATTATGGTTATGAAAAATGTTATACTAGAAGTTCTTTAGGTGGAGAAGGTTATTTTTACGGTAAACTCGTAAATGTAGATAATACAAATTATGATTGTGCTGCTACCCAACCAGATGAAGATTCGGTTTGTTATTTGCAAACTCAAGCAGCTTTAACTAGGTATTTTCAAGGAAATAATTATTATCTGGATGCATTTAATTATACCCGTGGAGCTCCGTATAGAAAAGCTAGAGCTGCTAAGAAATGCGTGGAAAACAGAGGAAAACTATCTCAGATAGTTACAGGACAGTTTGAAATTTCTAATGATGTTAAAACAATTAGTAATTTATTTGAAAATGTCTATATGAAATGGCAAAAGGTCCCATCAGGAGAGCAAAGCAACATTTATAAATATGATGTTGCTGAACTTGGCAATTTGAATTTAATATATAATCAACAAAATGATAGCTATGAAGCTGTTGTAAAACTTGGAGTAAATTATGGAAAAATAGCTGCAGTACAATTAGAGTCAATAGTAGGGGAAAATAGTATTATTAAAAATGATTATATTAGTGGACCATATAAAGATGAAAAATGTATTAATAGAATTACAGACTTTTATTATGTGGCTAGAGACAAAAAGTTTTATTATTACTACAAGGTTTCTATACCTAGAGTTGATGTGTTAACTAAAACAAATTTTAAATTTTCTGTAACATTTGAAAATCATGGAAGCAATTATGTGCCTTATTTTTATTCTCCTATAGAAAATAAATATCCATCTCTAGTTAGAATTGTTAAAAAGAATAAAAGTATAACATTATATTCTTCTAAAGAAATTACTCCAGATGTTTGCATAAGTAGGTTTTCATCAATTATAAATTCAAATTTAAATGATAATGATGAAATGGAGGAAAGAATAAAGTTATATGAATATTTAAAAAATGTAGAGTATCCCCGAAAAAATATAAATATGGATCCTCGTAATTTGTTAAATTTAAATATAACTGATCCTAGTGAGGCATGCGTTGATGTGGGTGCTAATGCAATAAATACTGTAGGATGTTTATCTGCATCACTTTATAATACTGAACTTTCTTATACTTTTAATGGAGAAACTAAAAATAATAATTGTAGCTTAGATTCATATAATTCGCAAAATATTTCATGCTATAATGAATTGGCTATCAATTATGACGGAAGCATAGCTGGATATTGTTATACAAACGTTAATTTAGAAAATTTAATCGGTACTGATTTTTTTGGCAATGTTGAAGCGGGTTCTAGTATAATATTTGCAACTGATAAATCGCTTGTCAATAATAAATATGCTCCGATTGGAGCTAATATATATAAAAAATGTTATTTTCCAGGAAATTATGAAAAAAGTGCTAGAAGTTTTAGTTTTAGAGACAAGGATTATGATGAAATAGTTCCAGGGATAACGAATAAAAAAGATTGTGAAAAATCTAAATCACAGTATTTTGTCAAAGAAAATGTAGGTGGCACTTGCTATAAAAGAAATTATACAAATTTGTCACATTATATTAATGTTGGGCTTGGACTCCTTAATTCAGTAAAAACTTTGTCAAGCGCTACTCTAAGTAGTGATGAATATATGTATGATGAATATTATTTAGACAGAGATGATGTTCCTTTAGAAAGAGTCAATGATGAAGATTTTATGTTTGAGGGAGTTTATAAATATAAATATAATACTAAAACTATATATTCTTATTATGGTAGTGGTAAAACAACTGCATATAGTGATTGTACAAAAGATGGCACTTGCTATAAAATAGGTTCAGGCTTGGTAAGTAATTTTAATGATGTTGGTGAAAAGAATTTTGAATTTCAGGTTACTTATTTTAATTATAATAATGGGGTACTTGATAATTATTATAATCCTATAGGTACTGCTCATGCTAATATTGCTACAATATCTAGTAATAATTGTTCTTATAATGCTGTATCAAAAATTACTGGCTCTGATAGCAACAATTCTTTTAATAAGCTCAATTTGCAGTTTGAAATAATTGATACATCAAAACCATTTGCTGGAAAAAATGGTTTAGGTAGACAAGTAGGCAGTAATTGGTGTGATGGTGATAATTGCTATTGGACTTATGATGAAAATGAAACGCTTCAAACAAATAGCTTAGTTCAACAGTATATAATAAATGCTAATAATAGTAGTAATAAAACAGGAGCTGGAGCAATTTATACTATAATGCTTGATTCATCTAAAATTAAAAATATAAGAGATTATAATAAAGAACATCCCTATGATGAGTGGATAAATTGTGGTAAAGATTGTGATAATGAAACTTATTCAAAATGGAAAAGCCAATTCTTGTATGAAAAAGGAATAAGAAAAAATATTGAGGATGATGAATCCATAGAAGATGTAATGGATCCAGATGAATTAAATCCTGAGGAATATGATGAAGAATTAGAAGAAGAATAAAAAGAAGGTAAAATTAATTAATTTTCACCTTCTTTTTCAGTATATTTTGAATCAAATAAATAAGTTTCATCATCTTTTGAATTTAAAACATCAATTTTAGGTAATTCTTCAATAGAACCTAATCCAAAATAGTCTAAGAATCTATTTGTTATATTATATAGTCTTGGTCTTCCTGGAGAATCGGCTTTGCCTACATCTTCAATTAAATCTTTTAATAAAAGTTTTCTTAAAACATAACTTGAATTTACTCCTCTAATTGAATCAATATCTACTCTAGTTATAGGGCCTTCATACGCTATTATTGCTAATGTTTCTAAAGCTGATTGCGTTAATGGAGAATTTTCTTCTTCTAAAACTAATTTTTTATAATACTCTTTATGTTCTTTTTTTGTTGTTAATTTAAACCTGTTTCCTAAAAATTCTATTTTTATTCCTCTATTTGAATTATCATATTCATTATATAAATCTTTAATATCTTTTTTTATACTATCAATATCTTTATCTGTTATTTTTACTATTTGCTCTAATGATAATCCATCTTCACCGCTTAAAAATAATAATCCTTCTATAACTGCTTTCATACTTTAACACTCTTTTCTTTAATTATTATGTTTTTAAAATTTTCATCTTGTTCTATGATTAATTCTTGATTTTTTGACATAGAAAGAATTGATAAAAATGTGATAACAACATAATTTTTTTCTAGCCTATCAAATAATTCATTAAAAATTATTTTCTTTTTCTTTTTTAGTATGTTTTTTATTTCAAAACATCTTTTCTCTATACTATATTCTTTATTTTCTATTTTTGTATTTAAAGGTTTATTAATTTCTTTTTGATTTAGGATATTAAAAAATGCTTGTTTTAAATCATCAAGACTTATTCCATAATCTATATTATCATTTTCTGATTTAAAATCATTTAAACTATCAACCTGTTTAGTAAAGACACCTTTTCTATAATCTTCTAATTTTTTTAATTCATTTGTTATATTTTTATATTGTTCATATTCTAATAATTTTTTTATTAATTGTTCCTTAGGATCTTCTTCTAGATCTTCATCTTTTTCTTTTTGTGGAAGAAGAGAATATGATTTTATTGAAATTAATTCAGAAGCCATAACTAGATATTCACTTGCAATATCTAAGTTAAGTTTTTCTAAAGTTTCTATATAATTTAAATATTGTTTTGTTATTTCATCAATACTTATATCATTTATATTAATATTTTCTTTTTTTATTAAATGAAGTAGTAAATCAAGAGGGCCTTGAAATTCTTGTATATTTATTTCGTACTCCATAATATCACCAAAAACATTATAATTGATTTTGTAAAAATATTCAACAAATATTAGACTTTCTTTTTTATAAAAAATATTATATAATTATTTTTAGAATAGAGGGATTATATGATACTAAAAAAACCATATGCTTTATTTATTAAACTTTTTAAACCTATTCATATTATCTTAGCAGCCCTTATGGGATATTTTCTTTATTTACAAAGTAATATATTAAATTTTTTTAATAATTACTTAACCTCTAATATAAATGTGGTAGGAGAAAACATAAGAGATAATTTAATAAATGGTTTTATTTATATAATTCCTATTGTAGTAATTTTTATATCAATTATAATATTTGGAATAATGTTTAAAAAAAATAAACCTGTTATCTTTTATTTTATAACAATAATATTTAATATATTTATACTTGTTGTTAATTTTTATACATCAAATCTTTTAAATACAATGGAACAAGTAATAGTTTCTATTAGAATCATTAAATTAATTCATGATTTTGTTTTAATATCCATGATCTTATCTGGAATAATTATAATATTTTTTATAATAAGAGGTATGGGCCTTAATTTGAAAAAATTTGATTTTGATTCAGATATTACAAAACTTGAGATTTCGGAAGAGGATAAAGAAGAATTCGAAGTAAATGTAGACTTTGATTTAGATAATAAAAAAGCAAATTTTAGAACCAAACTTAGAAATTATAAATATTTTTATTTAGAAAATAAGTTTATTATAAACATATTATTATCTATTGTAATTTTTATAATAATTATATTAATAATATTTTTATTAAGAAATAATTTAAAATCCGAAGGAGTATTTTATGATGTTAATAATGTTAATATAAAAATAAACAAAACTCATATAATAAATGAAGATTATAAAGGTAATAAATTAACTAAAGATAATTTAATAGTATTAGAGATTTACTTGGGATCTAATAATTCAAATTATGAAATTAGATTGGATGAGTTTAATTTAAAAATTGATAATTTATATTTAAAACCAACATTAAAATATTCTAATTTAATATTAGATATAGGTACTTGTTATAACGAAAATACTCTTACCTTAAACCCTAAAAAGTATTTGCTTACATTTGAAGTTAAAGAAAAATATATGAAAAGTGATATGATATTAAAATATAATGATTTAGAAATTAAACTTGATCCTAAAAAAATAACAAATTCTAAAAAAAATATATCTAAGACTCTTGGTGAGGTTATCAATTTTGAAAATGATTTAAGTGATATTTCATTTAAAATTAATAGTTTTGATATAAAAGATAAAGTAGTAGTTTCCTATGATTACTGTATAAAAGAAGATGATTGTATAAATTCTAAAGAATATATAATTCCTAAATTAGATCAAAATTATGATAAATATGTTTTAACACTAGATATAGATTACAACTATACTAATTCAAACTATAAAAAATTTTATGAATTATTATCTTACTTTGGATATATATACTACTGTAAAAATGAAATTTGTTATAAACAAGAAAGTGGATTTGAAGAATTAAAAAGTAATAAGAAAAATTCAAAGAATATAGAGTATATCGGTATTAATTCAGATGTCTTTAATTCAGATAACATTAAGTTTATATTTGATATAAGGGGATTAAAATATGAATATATTATTAAATAACATAAAAAAAATTATATTAAGTTTTATAATATCTTTTTCTTTTATTAATTGCTTCGCACTAGCTTATAATGGATGTGAATACAATAAAGTATCTAGATTAAAATCGGTAGTTCAGAATATAAGTATTTCTTACGATTATAGAATAGTTAATAATGATGTTGTATTTGATGTTACTATATCAAATTTAACTAAGGATATATATTTATATGATTCTTATTTTAATAAAAATTATTATGGTGTAGATGGAGAAATAACTATAGAAAATTATGATATAAATAAAAATTCATATAGTTTTTATTCTAATTTAGAAGACTGTTATGGTACTTTTTTAGGTAAAAAATATGTTGTTTTTCCTTCTTATAATAAATATTATGAGGATGATTTATGTAAAGGTATAGAAGATTTTGGTTTATGTAAAAAATGGACAAAAGTGTCTTATTCTTATGAAGAATTTGTAAAATTAGTTAGTGAATATAAAAACACTCCTAAAAAAGAAGAATATGTGCAAGAAGTATATGAAAAAAACTTTTGGGATGAAGTTGCTTTAATATATGCTAAATACTATTATTATTTTTTAGTACCTGTTATTCTAGTTTGTGGAATTATAGTTATAGTTAGTAAAAGAAAAAATAAATTTAAAATATAATTTTATATGTTGTTAAATTTGAAATAATGTGTTAAAATTGATATGTATAGATAGTAGAGTAGACATATAGATAATATAGATAAGCAGGTGATATTTTGAAAGAATCCATATGGGGTTATATGATTATAACATTGGGCATAATAGCTATATTTGTAATATGGTTTATGGGAAATATCACAAGAACAGATCAACACAATTATAATTTACTTAAAGAAACTACTGAAGCGGCTATGTTAGATGCTGTTGATTTATCAGCATACAAAGCGGATGGAACAGTAAAAATGAATGAAGAAAAATTCGTTGAAAATTTTGTTAGAAGATTTGCTGATAATGCTGATCTTTCAAATATATATAAAATTGAGATATTTGATGTTAATGAAACTCCACCAAAAGTTAGCTTAAGGGTATCTTCATCATCTACTACAACTATTACAAATGAGATTATTAAATTTAATTTAGTTAATAATATTGATGCAATTTTAGAGGCTAAATATGATAGTTTACCTTCAAATGATGAATTTGATGAAGAACGACCATATGATTGTACAAGCGATAATCATTGTAAAGTGTCTATGCTAATGTCTTCAATAGCTGGTGCTAATCCTAATGCTGTTGAAAATTTTCAAAAAACTTGGTTTATTTATCTTCAATCTTTAAATTATGAAAATATTACTGATATGAATAATATTCGTCAAAATAAAAATGTTAATAAAAGTTTAGAACTGAAATATAGTAACATATCAGTTGGAGAAATGAATGATATCTCTAAAGACATGATAAGAGCTTATCATGAATCTTCTTGCTTGTGGTACAAGTATTGGGAATCGGATGACGGCAAGGAACATAATTTTACCACTTGTACTGAAGAGAGAAACGTAGATGAGTCAACAATTGCTTCTTCTGAAGAGAAAATAGAAAAAGTAAATATTATTAATAAAACAATATTATATGAGCCTGAAAAAAAGCGTATAAGACTTTTGGTGCAATATTCTAAATCAATTGGTGAGGGTAATATAGGCACTCAGTTTAGAATAAATTTTGATTATTGGTATGAATAGAAGAAAAGAGGGAAAATATGAATAATTTTGTTATCGGATTAAAAAGATTTTTTACAAATAAAAATGTAGTTACAATTATTGTAGTTTTACTAATATTAGTTTTATTGTATTGGGGATATAGTAGCAGTATAAAAAAGCAAACCAACCCAGTAAGTGTTCCTGTTGCAGCACAAAATATAGGGCAGTTAACACAGATAACTTCTGATCTTATTACATATAAAAAATTGCCTTCAGCAATGCTTAACGAAAATGTTATTAGAAATTTTAACGGAGTATTTGGCAAGTATACAAATGTAAATGTTACAATTCCAAAAGATAGTGTATTCTATTCTGAATGGTTAGTAAAAAAAGAAGAAACTCCAGGAAATTGGATTGAAGAATTAAACCATGAGGAAGGCGAACTTGGTTATTACATGAATGCAAATATAACTAGTACGCTTGGAAACAACGTGTTACCTGGAACATATATAGATATATATATGAAAGCTAAAGATGAGTCAGGCACTGTTATGTTTGGTAAACTTTTAAAAAATGTTAAAGTATTAGTGGTTCATGATTCAAATGGAAATAATATATTTAATGATGGTAATAATATAGGAACACCATCAAAGATAGGCTTCGCTGTAAATCCTGATATGTATATTTTATTACACAAAGCTGAATATTTGGATTTGAATTTAATTATTGCTCCAAGAGGATCTGAAATACCAACAGAAGATTATATTATTGTTACAAGTTCTACATTGAGAGATTATATTGATGCTAAGACAATAACAGTAGAAGAAGATATAATCCCTGAAGATGTTCAACCTGAAACAAAGGATGAAAATAATAAAGAACAAAATAACACAAAAAATGCTTCATCAAATAACGAAGCAAAAGCTAACCCAACTAATAATTTAGTGGGGTAAGCAGGAATATGATGGATAATGTATTCGAAGGAATGGATTTTGGACCATTACAAGAATATTTAGATAATGATGATATTACCGATATTTCTTATAGTAATAACGGTCAAGTTTGGTTAAAAACTTTATCAAAGGGAATTTTTAGAGTTGATAATCCAGCTATAAATAATGAATTTATAGAAAAACTTGCTTTTCAATGTTCTAACGTAATGGGAAAAAGTTTTAATGCAGCACATCCTTTTTTGGATAGTGAAAGTGCAGAACTTCGTATGAACTTTGTACACGATTCAATAGCTAGAAATGGGGTAGCTTGTGTTATACGTAAAACTCCAGCCAAAATAAGACTGGAAAGAAATAAAATATTAAAAGAAAAATATATAACAGAGGATATATTAGATTTTTTAATAACTTGTGTGCATGGACACTGCAATATAATTGTTTGCGGCGAAACAGGCTCAGGTAAAACTGAATTTGTTAAGTACTTAGCGGCACATACTTTAGAAAATGAAAAATTAATAACAATTGAAGATACTTTGGAATTGCACCTTGATAGAATATATCCAAACAGAGATATAGTAGCTATGAAAACTAATAATATAGCTAGTTATACTGATGTTTTAGTAACTTGTATGAGACAAAATCCTAAATGGATATTACTTTCTGAGGTCCGTAGTGCAGAGGCTGTTATGGCGGTTAGAAATTCAATTTCGTCAGGACATTATATTTTATCTACAATACATGCAGATAAAGCTGCGTCGATCCCAAATCGTATGTATAGCCTGCTTGAAACAAATCAAGATATAGAACAATTTTTAAAATCTATATATAGATATATTCAAATAGGTGTTTATATTAGAGGATATCAGAGTAAAGAAACAAAAAATTTTGTAAGAGAAATCGCAGAAGTTGTAGAATTCCATGTAACAGAAGATAATAAAGCAGAATATGTTACTTTATACAAAAAAACACCTGATGGAAGGATTTACAGAAAAAACCCTAGTAAATATTTAATTGAATATTTAGAGGCGCAAGGAACATATTTGCCTAAAGGCTTTATAAAAGAAGAATATGAATCAGAATTTGAAGATACTATAGAATTTAATACAGAAAAGAGTGCTGAAAACAAGGCACAAGATAGTAATAATTTTGATTCTAATAGTGAGATAATATTTGAATAGGAGGGATAAACATGAATATAACTTTACTTTTTATAATTGTTTCCATTCTAGTAATATTTGTAATAGTATATAGAAGTGGTATTGGTGAAGAAACTTATAAATTTATAAGTGTTAATACAAAAAAATTATACAGTAAAGTTGCTCCTTATACATATAAAGAAATAAAAAAGAAAATTAAAGATTTAGGTCAAGATTACACTACCACACAATATATAGGACAAGTTATATTATTTGCAGCAGCAGGTGGTGTAGTATCATATTTGTATTTTTATAATATTATTGTATCAATAATATATGGTGTGGTTGCAGTGTCTGTTGTACCTTATGTTAATTACTTAAGATGTAAAAGACTTTATAGTGAATTTGTATTTGAACAAATACAAGTATATACTACAAATGTAATAATGGAATTTGCAACAACGCAAAGTTTTGTTAAAGCATTAGAAGGAGTTTATTCGTCTGGAGTATTAGAAGATCCTGTAAAGGCTGATGTTAAAGTTATGATAGATATGGCATATGAAAACGGTACAATTAATCAGTCACTGGAATATATGAATGAAAAATATGATTATTATATGGTTAGAAATATGCATCAGTTATTTTTACAAATAACTAATGAAGGATCCAAAGATTCAAGTGAATCACTAGAAAACATGTCACTTGATATAGATATGCTTGTAGAAGCTGTTTATAGAGATAGAATAGATAGAGCGGCCTTCTATAAAAAATTTCTTATATTTGGTCTTGTTTTATATTTAATGATTGGTATAATTCAAGTAATGCTTGGAGATACTTATCATCAAATGCTTAATTTATGGTATGTTAATGTGTTATTACATGGGATAGTTTTATTAAACTCATATTTCTTACTTAATGGAACTAAATTTTATAATGAGAATGTGGGGGTTGAATAATGATATATATATATATTATAGTAGCTGTTTTGATAATATTTGTAGTATTATATAATAGAGTAATTGACCCTAAAATCATATTAGATCAAATAAATCCATTAGTAAAAAAACTGATGGAAAAAGATTATGTGTTTTTACTTAGATTAAAATACAAAGACATAACAGATTCTGATGTAAACTACTTATTTGGAAGAAGAATAAGAGATGGAATAATAACAGTTTTCTTTGTAATATTTATGTTGTTAATTACTGGATATTTTAAATATATGTTTATACTTGCTGCATTTGTAGTAGGATTCTTAGTTTATAAATCTGGATATACTAAATTAAAAAGTTATTATAAAGCTAGATTACATAATATGGATTCAATGTTGCCATACTATTTAAAGAGCTTGGAAATATTGGTACAACACTATACAGTACCTGTAGCTTTATCAAGAAGTATAGATACTGCTCCAGAAATATTTAGACCAGGATTAAAAAAATTAATAGCTAAAATAGATGAAGGAGATTCATCAATACAACCATATATAGATTTTGCAAATGAGTATCCAGTTAGAGATTCTATGAGAATGATGAGACTTTTATATCGTTTAAGTCTAGGATCAAATGAAGATAAACACGAACAAATTTTAATGTTTTCCAAAACAGTTTCAACACTTCAAAACAAAGCTCGTGAATTAAAATATGCAGCAAGACTAGAATCTATGGAGAAAAAAACATTAATAATGTTATTTGGCACAGGTGGAGGAGTAATACTAATATTATTCTTATCAATGACAATATTAATGGGTATTTAAAAAAGATTAAATTAAATACTTAGTTCCCGAAAAGGCTGAGTATTTATTTTTTGAAATAA
>JAUNNO010000032.1:8223-15462 GCA_030531425.1 bacterium | reverse complement strand
TTACTCCTTAGATCTACTAAATTAATTTTATCACATAAAAGAATTATATGTAAGATTTTTAGATTATTTTTAATATTTATAATTAAAGCTATTGCAAGCTAAGAAAAAAGCCTTGAATTTCAAGGTTTTGTAAGAACTTATTGGTAGCGACGGGGAGAGACTAAACTAATTTTCGTAAGCCCTTTATTTTCAACGGATTACAAAGGGCCAAATTGATTTTGGACTTGTTTCAGGAAAAAAATATTAATTTTTATAAATGCTTTTTAGTATTTTGAATATAATAAGTATTGATATACTAATTGACATTTTTATAAATATATAGTATATTAATATTGCATTGAAGAAATTCGATTGTAAATGTTAGCCGCTCTTGGATGGTGCGGGATATAAATTATTCCAGGCGAGAAATGTTAATCGCTCCCGGATGGTGCGAGTAATAAATTATTCCGGATGAAAATGTTAGAAAACTTTATCTTATGATAGAGTTTTCTTTTGGTTTATGTTAAAATATATATTAGGAGATGATTACGTGAAAGTTCAAACTGGATATATCTATCATATTAAAGATGAATTCTTTAATTTAATAAATGATAAAGGACTAATGATTAATCATGAGAATGGACATAGTAGACCAACATATTTTACCATTAAAGATGGTGATATTCTTTGGTTTATACCACTTAGTAGTAAAGTATCAAAATATCAAAGTATTATACATAAAAAAGTAGAGAAGTATGGTGATTGTAAATCAATAATGATAAGAGATATAGCAAATGAAAAATCTGTTATATTACTTCAAAATGCTTTTCCTACTTTAGAAAAATATATAGATCATCCTCATATTGTAGATGGTAAACCATTAAAAGTAATTGATACATTAAAAGATGAAATATTAGATAATTTTAAATATATGTTAGCACTTAAAAAAGAGGGTAGAAATTTATTTTTTACTGATATAGATAAAATTAAAGAAAGAATGTTAAAAGAAGTAATTGATAAATAGTCTAAATTTAATGAAACTATGATATAATATTTTTAATAAAGGAGAATAATTATGAAAACATCGGAATTAAATAAATTGTGTATATCTAATTTAATATTAATAATTTTGAATGATAAATATGATAGTCAAATAAGAAAATTTGCCGAAATTGAATTAAGATCAAGAATTAAAAATCTTGGAGTTACTTATGATACTTTATTGCATATAGATGATAAAGTAATTAATAATAGAGGTATAGATATTAATAATTATTTAATATCTCCAAATGTTAATTTACAAAAATTAATGGAAACTTATTTTATATATGGAAGAGGCATAAACAACGAAGATAAAAATTTGTTGTTTAGTGAAAAACACTTGTGTAATGATGTAGGTATTAATGAATCATTCTTTGATAAGGTATGCATTGAAGAAATAAAAAATATTAATGGAAGATTATCAAAAAATGATTCTCAAAAAGAAATTTTAAAAATGTGTAAAGAAATTTTATTAAAAAGACAACAAATTGAGAAAGATTATAAAAAAAATATAAATTCTTTGGATTCATATGCTTCTGAAGCTATGATTCAACTTTCAAAAGATAAAATGACATGGTATTTTTATAACTATAATTTAAGTGATGAGAAAAAATATGAATTTTTAAATTCACATATTAAAACTACTGCTTCTAACTTCTTAAATTATCATTTGTTTTCTAATATTGATATTTTAGACCATTTTTATGGTATGTCATTTATAAAAAAAGATAGTTCTAGATTAAATAATCAAAAAAAACAAATACTAGAACAATTAAAAAATGGATTTGAAGTAAATTATGAAACTGATTCATTAAAAAAAGTATTATATAAATAAATTAAAATTATTATTTTTTTTTTATAAAGCGTAGTAGTGACTAAATTGGTCGCTACTTTTTAAAACATTAATTTTGGTCTTATTTTGGACTTGTTTGGACTTGTTTTATGTTAATATTAGTGTTTTTTATGCTTAAAAACATTCACAAAAACAGCAATAAAAAAGAGCTGTAAGCTCTTATAAATAAAGAAAAAGTCTTGGTTTTCAAGACATTTTGTTTTTTAATTGGTAGCGACGGGGAGATTCGAACTCTCGACACCATGGGTATGAACCATGTGCTCTAGCCAACTGAGCTACATCGCCATGACAAATAAGATTATATCAAAATAATAATTTTTTTGCAACCCCCTTTTTATTAATTTGTAAAAAATATGCTATAATATACTTGCTGGTGATATTATGTTAAAGATAAAAAATAATTTTGATTTTAAATCTAGTATAACATGTGGTCAAATATTTAGGTATTTTATAGAAGATGATAATTATACAATAATTATAAAAGATAGAGTAATTAGCTTAAGACAAGATAATGATTATATAATTGTTGAAAGTAATAATGAAGATAACCTAAAAGAAGTTATTGAAGATTATTTTGATTTAAATAGGAATTATGATGAAATAGAAACTACAATAATAAAAAAAGATAAAAGTATGAATACTGCTATAAAATTTAGCAAAGGACTTCGTATGATACATCAAGACCCATTAGAAACATTAATAGCTTATATAATATCTCAAAACAATAGAGTTCCATCTATAGCTAATAGCTTAAATTTAATTGCTGAAAGATATGGTACTAAAGTAAGTTTTAAATATAAAGATTATTATTTATTTCCTGATATAAGTAATTTATATGAACTAAATATTGATGATTTTAGAAATTGTAAAGTTGGATTTAGAGATAAATATTTATATGAGATAGTTCAAGCTTTAAAAAATAAAACTTTAGATTTAAGTAAAATAAATAATTTAAGTAGTGAAGAATCTTTAAATTATCTTATGAATTTTAAAGGCATAGGACCTAAAGTTGCTTCTTGTATACTTTTATTTGCATACCAAAGGTTTGATGTATACCCAATAGATACTTGGGTTAAAAAATTTATGAAAGAAGATTATGGTATCGAAGGCGAGAAAAATATAAGGGAATTTACTTTAAAAAAATATGATAAATATAGTGGACTCGCTATACAGTATATGTTTAATTATAAAAGAAATAGTGTAGACAAATAAAATTAATTTTGATATAATAACTTTGTAATTGCGTTGAAGAAAAAGAGTATAATATATAATCTTAAAGAGAGTTAGTGGTAGGTGTAAACTAACAGATGAAATATTTGAAGAAGTTTTGGAGCATATTCGTATGATGAAAAAAGGCGTTAACTTTTAAGAGTATAAATTAAGGTGGTACCACGAAGACTTCGTCCTTATAAGTAGGATAAGTCTTTTTATTTTGAAAGGAATGATTTTATGACAAACAAAGATTTAGCTAATGTAATATTTCCAAATATTACAAAAACTGTAGAAGATTATGAAAAAGAGTATCCAAAAAGAAATTTAGAAGAAGGGGCAAAAGTAACTAGATTTGCACCATCACCAACAGGATTCATGCATTTAGGAGGATTGTTTGGAGCTTTAATTGATTTTACTTTGGCTCGTGAGTCAAATGGTATCTTTTATTTAAGAAGTGAAGATACTGATCAAGCAAGAAGTGTAGAGGGTGCAGAAAAATTAATTATGGATACATTAAAGTATTATAATATGATGCCTGATGAATATGAATTTGAAGGTAAAATAGCAGGTAATTATGGCCCTTATGTTCAAAGTGAAAGAAAAGAAATATATCATGCGTTTATAAAACATTTAATTGAGATTGGTAGGGCATATCCTTGCTTTTGTACAACAGATGAATTATCTGAAATGAGAGAAAATCAAGAGGCTATGAAAGTAAGAACAGGATATCATGGCAGGTTTGCTAGATGTTCTAGACTTAGCGTTGACGAAGCAATAGAAAAAATTAAAAATGGAGAAAAATATGTAATTAGATTTAGAAGTAATGGAGATTTTGAAAATAAATTTGAATTTGATGATTTAAGACAAGGAAAACTATTCTTAAATGAAAATGATATAGATGAAGTTATTATGAAAAGTGAAACAATGCTTCCTACTTATCATTTTGCCCATGTGGTAGATGATCATTTGATGCGCACAACTCATGTAGTAAGAGGAGAAGAATGGTTACCTAGTGCTCCTAAACATATTCAAATGTTTGAAGCGTTTGGATTTGAAGCTCCTAAATATATACATACGCCACTTATTGTAAAAAAAGAAGGGGAATCCATAAGAAAATTAAGTAAGAGAAAAGATCCTGAAGCAACTATGAGTTTTTATTTTGAAAATGGATATCCTGCACTTGCAGTAATTGAATCTTTAATGACAATAATTAATTCTAATTATGAAGAGTGGCATACGGCTAATCCAGATAAAATGTTTACTGATTTTGAAGTAACAGCTGAGAAAATGAGTACTAGTGGAGCTTTATATGATTTAATGAAATTAGATGATATATCTAAAAATATAATATCTAAAATGTCTAAAGAAGAAGTATATTCTGAATCATATAAATGGGCTAAAAAATATAGTGAAAAATTAACTAAATTAATTGAAAGTGATCCTGAGTATTATAAAGCTATTTTAAATATAGAAAGACAGCAAGAGAAACCTCGTAAAGATATTGCTAAATATTCTGATATAGAAAATTTAATTTGGTATATGTATGATGAAGAATTTAATAATAAAGAAATTATTTATGAGTGGAAGAATATTACTGATATAAATGAAATAAGAAATATATTAAAAGTATATATGGATAAATATTTTACATTAGATAAAGAAAATTGGTTTAATAATGTTAAACTTATGTGTGATGAATTAGGATATGCATCAAATATGAAGGAATATAAGAAAAATCCAGATTCATTTAAAGGAAATGTTGCTGATATTTCTACAGTACTTAGAGTAGCTTTAACAAGTAAGTCTATGACACCAGATTTATGTGAAATTATGAATATTTTAGGTGTTGATAAAATTAAAGAAAGATATAATAAAATTTGTAAATAGAAGTCATAAAATTGGCTTCTATTTTATACTTATAATAAATTAAAAAAATATTATATTTAATTTTAAATTGATATTTAGAATTATTTATACAACTTGTTTTTTATTTTATAATATTATATAATTTATTTAGGTGGTATTATGGTTAAGAAAGGTGTAGCAATTATAGGATATGGTAGTGTTGGAAGGTTTCATCATTCGTCTCATATTATAAATAGTTGCTTTATGGATTTAATAGGTATTTATGATATTGATTTAGAAAAACAAGAAAAGATTAAAAGTAAAAATATTTATGCCTATAAATCTATTGAAGAATTACTAGCTGATTCTAAAGTTGAAATTGTTATAGTAGCTATACCAAATCATTTACATAAATCTGTTTCAATTAAATGTATGGAAAGTGGAAAAAATGTTATATGTGAAAAACCAGTAGCTTTAAATTGTGAAGAATTAGAAGAAATGATTGAATGTTCTAAAAAAAATAATGTATTGTTTACTGTCCATCAGAATAGAAGATTTGATCCGGATTTTTTAGCAGTAAAGAAAGTACTTGATGAAGGTATAATAGATTCTGTATTTGACATAGAATCGCGTTATCATGGATCTAGAGGTATAGCGGATGATTGGAGATCTTTTAAGTGCTATGGTGGTGGAATGCTTTATGATTGGGGAATACATTTAGTAGATCAGATTTTACAATTAAAAAAAGAAGATATTGTAGAAATTAATTGTTATATGGAAAGTATAACAGGAAAAGAAGTAGATGATGGATTTAACTTAAACATTATCTTTGCTGATAATACAAAAGCTATAATTGAGGTTGAAACTAGTAATTTTATTCAATTACCTAGATTTTATGTTAGAGGTCAAAATGGTACAATGGTTATAGATGATTTTAAATCTGATGTTAAAATTACGAGATGCAATGTTTGGAATGAGGTAAATGTAACTCCAATAAAAACACCTACCGGTGTTACAAGAACTATGACTCCTAGGGATGAGAATACAACTAGTAGTTTTATAATGAAATTGCCATCAAGTAATGTAGATGAATTTTATATTAATTTTTGTAATGCTATAGATGGTAAAGAAGAACTTATAGTAAGTCATGGCGAAATGAAAAGGGCTTTAAAGGTCTTACAAATAGCTAGGCAATCAGCCAATAAGCAAAGAATATACCCTGAAGATTATTATGAATTAAATGAAGAATATAATTTAGACAAAAAGAGTTATCAAAAATTAAAAAAATAATATATTGTTTTGTTGTAATAATTATGTTACAATATTAATGTCGTTTAAGACATTAATTATGGCCCGTTGGTGAAGTGGCTTAACACATAGCCCTCTCAAGGCTACATTCAAGGGTTCGAACCCCTTACGGGTCACCAGAAGTCATTAAAACTAGATTTTTTATCTAGTTTTTTATTGACAAATTTTTTTATTAATGCTAGTATATATATCATTACAAATCAGGGGGTAGATTTTATGTACGATGAAAGAAGAGATAAATTTTCATTTAAAAATTTTTTCTTAACGCTTTTATTAGTTTTATTATTTATATTTTTGATGTTGTGGTTGTTTCCCACCAAAAGCTATGTAAATAATAAGTTGTCAAATAATTCAAATGGAAATTCTAGTAGCAAGAGTAATGAAAAGTATGATTTAGAAAGGCTAGAAGTTCTTTATGATGAGATATTTGCTAATAACGTTTATAGAATGAAAGAAGCGGCTATTAGCTATTTTACAAATGAAAGAATGCCACAAATTGTAGGTCAATCTAAAAAATTAACATTACAGGAAATGTATGATTTACATCTAGTATTAAAAATGAAAGATAAAGATGGTAAAGCTTGTGATGTAAAAAAATCATTTGTTGAAATGACTAAATATACAGAAGAGTATAGATTAAAAGTTAATTTAAGTTGTGGTGATACAGAGGATTATATAATTGTTTATTTGGGATGTTACAATTATTGCTCAAGTGGTCTTTGTGAAAAGAAGACATCAACACCTTCTAAAAAAACGGCATATGAAGAGAATAGATTGACACCAATAGTTGTAGAGCCTAAAAAAAATGATCCAGAAAACCCAACACCAGCAAAGCATAAATGCAAGGTAGTAGATGGAAAATATTATGATGCTAAAGGTAATATAGTAAGTAAAGAAGAATATAAGAAATCATGTGAAGTTCCAACACCAACAAAGCATGAATGTGAGGTAGTAGATGGAAAATATTATGATGCTAAAGGTAATATAGTAAGTAAAGAAGA
>JAUNNO010000032.1:0-8123 GCA_030531425.1 bacterium | reverse complement strand
ATATAAGAAATCATGTGAAGTTCCAACACCAATAAAAAATTATTTATATGAATATAAATTAATTGTTGAAGATAAGACAACTTGCCCTGTTGATTGGTCTAGCTGGAGCAAAAATAAGGTAAGCGCTACTAATCTTGTAAAGGTTGAAACCAAAGACGAAAAACAAATAAAGGAATATAAAGAAGTAAGTGTACCTGTTACTGTTACTGAAAAAGTTAAAAAGCAAGTATCTGAAAAATATATAAGTAAGTATATTACTGAGGTTGTGAAAACTGGAACAAAGGATGTTAAAGTTGGAACTACAACTAAGACTACATATGAAAAAGTTAAAGTTGGGACTGTTGAATATGCAACAGGAGAAATTGGCATAGGTACTAAAGTGCCAGCAGATACAGAGCATGTAAAATATAAAATTTTAAGTACCGATACAACAAAATCTTGCTCTTATTGTACTAATGAAACTAGATATACTTGGGAAATTTATACTGTTGAACCTGTATATGATGTAGTGGAGAAAAAAGAAGAAGTACCAGTTTATGAGACTATAAATGTATATGAAACAAGAAAAACACCGGTATATGATATTAGAACGGTAGAAAAAGAAGAAGAAGTAACAAAAACAGTATATGAAACAAAGAAAGTCCCAGTGTACGAAAATGTTACATATTATAGATATAAAGAATGTAAATTTGAAAAAGGTTATACTGATGTTGTATGGACTAAAAATAAAATAGATAGTAATTTAATACTAAGGGGTTATAAATTTACTGGAAATGTTAAACAAGCATAAAAAGTGTTTAGTTACACTTTTTTTACGCCTTTTTTATATTTTTCGTTTGACAAAAAAAAATAGTTATGTTACTATAATTATAGTAGAGTAGTGTAGTATAAGGAGGTGAACTATGAAAGGGGCATACATATTTGATTATGTAAATGAAAATGAATTTAGAAAATTAGAAAGATCAATAAAAAAATATAATATGTTAGCATATAAAAAATTATATTTTGAGTATTATCCATCATTAAAAGAGGGAAACTTTCTAGGAAAAATTGTTTCAAATAATCAAGAAAATAACACCACAAATTATGAATTAAAATTACCAACGGATGCTATGTTTTCTAAAGTTCACGGTGATATAAAGCTTTATTACACTGTTTATAATAAAGAAAAAATAGTAATGTTAGATAAATTTGAGCCAATGGATATATTAAGCGAAGGCCATGCTTCTGAATTAGTTACTTATAAAGGCGTAATGGTTTCAAAAGAGCATGCTGAAAAAGATATGTTTAAAATAAATTTACTTAATATGATACAAAAATAGCAAGTGTGTATTCACTTGCTATTTTTATAATATTTGAAAATTACTATCTAAATCAGTGTCGATGATTTTTAATGGTTCAAATAATTTTATTATATTATCTTTAGAAATTTGAAAAACTAGATTTTTATTTCTTTGTCTTCCAGCTTCTATTCCACTTCTAGATATTCTGCCTATTATATTTATAATTATAATATCTTTTTTTATTAAATTTATAAAATTATCAAAAGAAGTTAATTTATAAATAATCATTTTATAATATCTAAAATATAATTGATTATTAATTTTCTTTTTGCTAGCCCATACTACAGCAAGCTTTGATAATTTTAATTCAAGTTTATTTTTAAGTGTACTAAAATTTATATATGCATTTTTATCTAACAAATTATTATTTAAATCATAAATGGAAAGATATAATCTTTCTTTTTCTTCATCTATATCAATTTTAAAAAAATATTTTCCGTTTACTAGGGTTTTATTTTGATAACTCAATTTAGAAATAAGTATTTTTCTTTCTTTATATATTAAATCTTGCGTCCCATATTTAATTAGTAATTCATTCATTTGATATAAGTATTTTCCGTCAAAAGAACAAGAAAATAATGTAATTGGATAATGGCTAAATCTTTGGGTACATTTTATTTCAATACCAAAATAATCAGGAAAAAATAGACTATCTTGGCATTTATTTAATAATGATTCGAAAGTTAATCCGACGCTATTTGTTAGATTGTTAATGCCTTTAATCCATTTTTTATTAGATATTATATAAAATTGTTTAATAAGTTCATCCATATTGCTTCAGTTGCTTAATCATTTTTTATAAAAACCGGGCGGTCAGGCGTCCATACGGCTAGCCGGTAGGAATAGTTCAAGTAAAAAGGAAACTAGTAAGAATAATTTAAAGAGTAAAAAAAAAGTAAATTTTTTTACTCTTTAAATGGTGCGAGTGAAGGGACTTGAACCCCCATGCCGTAAGGCGCTAGATCCTAAGTCTAGTGCGTCTGCCAATTTCGCCACACTCGCAAATAAAAATGGTGGATCTTATAGGACTCGAACCTATGACCGCCCGGTTATGAGCCGGATGCTCTAACCAACTGAGCTAAAGATCCATCAGACTTAACTAATATATCATATATTTTTGTAAGTTGCAATACTTTTTTGAAAAAAAATTAATTTTTAAAACAAATAAAATTCTAGTAAAATTATATATTAAAATAATTTATTTATTACTTTAATATATGCATATTTAATATTTATTTGAATATTTATTAAAAAAATGATACATATTTTAATATTATGTGATATAATACTATTGGCTTTTTAAATTACACATTTATGGATTTATATGTCTAGTGCCTATTAGGTGATGTATAAAGTTGAAATAAATGCAAGCATAACGAAAAGGAGGAATATTATGACAGTTGTGTCTATGAACAATTTATTAGAAGCTGGAGTTCATTTTGGACATCAAACAAAAAGATGGAATCCAAAAATGAAAGAATATATTTTTACATCTAGAGATGATATTTATATTATTGATTTACAAAAAACTGCAAAAATGATAGAGGAAGCTTATGCAGCATTATTAGAAATTGCAAAAAATGGTGGAAAAACTATTTTTGTAGGAACTAGAAAGCAAGCACAAGAAGCTGCAAAGGAAGAAGCTTTGAAAAGTGATTCTTTCTATGTAACTGAAAGATGGTTAGGTGGAACACTTACAAACTTTAAAACTATTAGAAATAGAGTTAAAAGATTAGAACAAATAGAGAAAATGGAACAAGATGGTACATTTGATTTGTTACCTAAAAAAGAGGTTATAGGGTTAAAAAAAGAATATGTTAAGTTAGACAAAGTTCTTTGTGGTATTCGTAGTATGGATAAACTTCCACAAGCTATGATTATTGTTGATCCATCTAAAGAAGAAATTGCTATTCGCGAAGCTAGAAAATTAAATATACCTGTATTTGGAATAGTTGATACAAATTGTGATCCAGACATGGTTGATTATGTTATACCTGCAAACGATGATGCAATTCGTGCCGTTAAATTGATTTTAGGTGTTATGAATAACGCTATAATTGAAGCAAATGGTGGAAATATAACAGATTATGTAAGTGGTAAATCTGAAGAAAATGGAACAGATATAATGAAAAAAGCTGTTGAATCAGTAAAAAGAAAAGAAGAAAGAAAAATAGAAAAAGCTTTCGATAAAAAAAGAAAACAATTTGATAACAAAAAATCATTCAATAAATCTGATAATAAATCATCAAAAGAAGTAAAAGAAGAACCAAAAAAAGTAGTTAAAGAAGATAAAGAGTCTGAAGTTAAAGTTACTTTAAAAGAAAAAGCCACAGTCGAAGAAGATTTGACTAAAAAAACAGTAACTGAACTTAGGGATTTAGCTAAAGCTAAAGAAATTAAAGGTTATTCTACAATGAAAAAAGCTGAATTATTAGAAGCTTTAAAATAGATTTAAAAAGAGTGATTATTCACTCTTTTATTTAAATAATAAAAGGAGGATTTTATGATTACTGCAAATTTAGTAAAAGAATTAAGAGAGAAAACGGGAGCCGGAATGTTAGATTGCAAGAAGGCATTAGAAGCAAACAATGGAGATATAAATGCGTCAATAGATTGGTTAAGAGAAAAAGGCATTTCAAAAGCAGCTAAAAAAGCTGATAGAATAGCTGCAGAAGGGGTAGCTGCAATTTTAACAAAAAATAACAAAGCTGTTATAATTGAAGTCAATTCTGAAACTGATTTTGTCGCTAAAAATGAAAAATTTAAATCTATGGTTGATACTATGCTTAATACCATTATTGATAGTGATGCAAAAACGAAAGAAGAGGCTTTAAATTTAAAAACTGAAGAAGGTACAATTAATGATTTAATTGTTTCTAGAACTGCTACAATAGGTGAAAAATTAAGTTTTAGAAGAATGGAAGTTATAACTAAAAAAGATTCTGAAGTATTTGGAGATTATATACATATGGGTGGAAAGATAGCTGTTTTAACAGTTATAGATAATGTTAGTGAATCTGTTGCTAAAGATGTTGCTATGCATTCAGCAGCAATGCGCCCACAATATGTAAAATCTAGTGATGTTCCTACTGATGTCCTTGATAAGGAAAAAGAAATAATGAGAGAACAATTATTAAATGAAGGGAAACCAGAAGATAAAATAGATAATATTTTAGTAGGAAAAGTAAAAAAATATTATGAAGAAGTTTGCCTAGAAAATCAAATATTTGTTAAAGCTGAAAACAAAGAAACAGTGGCTCAATATGTTAAAAATAATGGTGGCGTTATAACTACTATGATTCGTTTTGAAGTAGGCGAAGGTATGCAAAAAAGAGAGGAAAATTTTGCAGAAGAAGTAGCAAAACAAATGCAAGGTTAAAAACTTTGCATTTTTGTATATTATTTAATATAATTATTTAGGAGATTTTTATGATTAAAAAAATATTTATAAAAAATTATAAAGAAGTAAATAATAAAGAGGTTAGGAAATCATATGGAAAGGTAGCAGGTATATTTGGAATAATCTCAAATTTAACATTGGCAATTATAAAATTAGTTATAGGTCTTTTTTCAAATAGTGTAAGTATTATTGCTGATTCTATAAATAATATATCTGATATGGTGACTTCTATATTAACAATAATAGGATTTAATCTATCAAGTAAACATCCTACAAAAGAACACCCGTATGGTTTTGCAAGATATGAATATGTTTCAGGACTTGTTATTTCAATTTTTATGATTTTTATGGGTGTTTTGTTTGCAAAAGAATCTATAATAAAGATTATACATCCCAAAACTCTTGTTATAAATTTATATACTTATATTATTTTATTGATTGCAATTTTTATAAAGTCTTATCAAATGATTGTTTATTTTGATTTTTCAAAGTCTATCAATTCTAGCACTTTAAAAGCAAATGCAATAGATTCAAAAAATGATATTATATCTACAACGTCAATATTAATTTCAATTGTTATTATGGATATATTTGGAATTAATATTGATGGTATAGTTGGATTTATTGTATCAATTTTTATTATAATAAATAGTTTTAAAGTAATTAAAGAGGTTTTAAATCCTATAATAGGTATAGTTCCAACTATGGAATATATAAATATGGTAAAGAATAAATTGCTTTCCTATAAATATGTAATTGGGATTCATGATTTAGTTATTCATAATTATGGTGAAAATAATAATTTTATAACTGTTCACGTTGAAATAAATTCTAAAATGGATATGATAGTTGCACACGATTTGATGGATACAATAGAGCGAGATTTCAAAGGTGAATTGGGAATAAATTTAACTATACATATGGATCCAATAGTTATTGGTAATAAAAAAATAGATAATATGAAGCAAATGGTAACAAATCTTTTATTAAAATATAATTCAAATTATAAAATTCATGATTTTAGGATAGTGGAAGGCAGATCGCATATAAATATATTGTTTGACATAGTTGTCCCATATGAGATAGATTATGATTTAGAAGAAATAAAAAGATATTTGGATTTAAAAATTAACAAAAAAAGAAAAAAATATTTCTTTATAATAGAAGTGGATAGACCATTGTACTAAAAAATTAATCAATTTTGAGAGACTGCTGAAAAAGTAGTCAAATAAAAACTGATAATCAGATTTATTTTCTAATTATCAGTTTTTTGATAAATTTATTATTAATAAATAGAAATATAGGTATATATTACTTTATATTTTTATTTTTTTCTTCATTTAATTTAATTATTCGCTTCATATTAGCTAAAAATAGCGTAGTTGCCTCTTGTATTGTAATACCAAGTTTTCCACAAGTATTTGCATTTCCATAATTATAATTATTTTTTAGTTCTGCATTTTTAGCTTCTATTTTATATCTTTCTTTATATAAATTTTTGAATTCTTCAGTTTCCATATAATCCATATGCTTAATATGAGTATCATCTTTAATTTTTACATTATAAGTTTTAGATCTGGCTCCATCTTTGTAACATCCATCTTTAAAAGGACAATGTTTACATTTTTCCACATCAAAATAATAACATTCTACTTGAGTGCCATTTTTTTTACTTTTTTCTATTAAATTGATAAGTTCTTTCCCGTCATGTTTTTCTCCTGTAGTAATTGTTGCAGCAGTAATTATTCGCTCTGGTGTAATAGCAATATGAGTTTTATAACCAAAAAATGATGTATCAGCGGTTTTATGTCCTACTTTAGCATCTTGATCTTTTGAATATTCTAATTCTATTTCGGTATCGTTCATTGTTTCTTCTAGTAAATCTATTTGTTCTTTTATTCCAGGTAAAACAGTAAATCTACCATCTTCTTTAACAACATCTAATAAATCTTTTGTATATTCAATTTGATCTTCTAGTAATCCAGATGATTCTCTTTTTTTAGGCATTTTATCATGCATAGTTTTATCAATTTTATAAATAGATTTTCTTAGTTCTTTTGCTTGCCTAATAAGTTCTTCTCTAGGTGATATATGATGAAACATTGCATTTGTATGAGTTGAATCTACTATTATTTTATTCTTAACTTCAATTAATCCTTTTTCTAATGCAAGAGAGGCTGTTTTATTTATTAATTTATCCATCAAATTATTTTCTTCATCTTTTAATCTTTCACGACGAAAAACTGTTAATAAACTTGGGTTGATTAACCTTGTATCCTCTGGAGAATATCCCAAAAAATATTTAAATAATAAATCAGTTTCTGTTCTTTCAATTAAACCTCTATCTGATAATTTAAAATATGATTTTAATAACAAGTATTTAAACATTCTAATTATATCTTCACAAGTTCTACCCGTTGCCCTCTAATATTTTCCTTTTAATTCATCATATACAAAAGAAAAATCAATCATATCATTTAATTGTTTCCAAAAGTTATCTTCTTTTATTACAATACTATATAAATCAGAATATTTACTAAAATCTAAACTAATTTGTTTATTTTGTTTTAACATAATATCACCATCTTTATCTAATAATATTATATAAAATAAAAAGACTACTGTAATTATTTACAATAATCTTTGTAAACTTTTTCAGCAGTCTCCAATTTTGATTAATTTTTTTTCACCTATATATGTTTTAATACACAGTTTCTTTAACTCATCTATTAATTTTAATTCATCATATTTTATATAAAATTCATAAGTAATAGTATTATTAAAAATTTTATTTAGGATGTTCTTGTTTTTTAGTAGAAAGTCAATTGATTTAATTTTACTAAAATCAAATTCAATTTTTATCAATAATCCATAATCTATTTTTATTATGTTAGTATTTTTTAAAACATTTGTAATACAATTAGAATATGTTCTAGCTAAATTTGATGACCCTAATTTTATTCCTCCAAAATATCTTATTACTATGGCTAATATATTTGTAAGGTTGTTTTTTTTTAATACATTTAATATAGGAATCCCTGCAGTACCAGAAGGTTCTTTATCATCACTACATTTTTCTACAGAGTTTATAATATATGCATAACAAATATGTGATGCATCACTATAAATAGTTTTAATTTTAATTAAAATATCTGTTATTTGATTTATATTGTCTATATAATATAGTTTTGTAATAAATTTAGATTTTTTTATAATTGTAGTATCTTCTACGTCACTTTTTATTGAATACATTCTTTCACCTTTATAAATTATATTATAAATATTTATACATTGCAAATTTATAAAACTGTAAAGAATAAGTAAGTTTTCATGATTTATGAAAAAATGACTTGTTTTTTTTTTTTTTTTTTGCGATATGA
>JAUNNO010000031.1 GCA_030531425.1 bacterium | reverse complement strand
AAAAATGAAAGATAAAAGAAATTGTAATAATCAAGGTTATCCTATTTATCAACCACCCATGATGGTACCACCTTTTGGATATCCAGCAAATTATCCAAATTATCAAGGTGTTTCTAATATGCAACCCAATACATATAACACATCAGATCAACAAATAAATAATTTAGAACAACAAATAAATCTATTGGATCAGCGTGTAACACGATTAGAGAAATTAAATAATAATACTAATAATTATAATAAATACAATGATTCAAATTATTATATGGTTTAAAAGAAACTTTGTTTCTTTTTTTGTATATAAATATTATTTTATATCATTATAATATTGAAAGGAGATTTTATGAATATAGATATTAGAAAAAGCATAATAAATAATTTTAAAGATTCTACTACTTCCGACATTAAAGAATCTATAGAAAGTTCAATAAAAGACAAAGAAGAAATTACATTACCTGGTCTTGGAGTTTTTTTTGAAATACTATGGAATAATTCAAACGATAACGAAAAAGAAAATATACTAAATTTACTAAAAAAAGGACTTTAATGTCCTTTTAAAATTTAATTTTATCAGTTATATAACTTTCTACTTCATCAATATTTAATTTTATCTGCTCCATGGTATCCCTAAATCTTATAGTTACAGTATTATTATTTATAGTATCATCATCTACTGTTATACAAAATGGAGTTCCTATAATATCTTCTCTTCTGTAACGTTTACCAATATTACCAGCTTCATCATAAGTTGTCATAAATACTTTTGAAAGACTATTATAAATTTCTTTAGCTTTTTCACTGTGAAATTTTTTAACTAATGGTAAAACGGCTACTTTATATGGAGCTAGAAATGGATGTAAGCTTAATACTTCTCTAGTAGTTCCATCTTCTAATGTATCTATGTGATATGCTTGAAACAATAAAGCTAAAACAGTTCTATCTAGACCATACGTTGATTCAATAATATAAGGTATATATTTCTCATTTGTTTCAGGATCTAAATACTCCATAGATTTACCACTATATTCTTGATGACGTGTTAAATCAAAATTAGTTCTATTATGAGTACCATTTACTTCTCCCCAACCAAATGGGAATAAATATTCAATATCACAAGCTGCCTTAGCGTAATGAGCTAGTTTTTCGTGATCGTGGAATCTTAGTTTATCTTCAGGCAATCCTAAATCCATATAAAATTTTTTCCCATATTCTTTAAAATATTCATAAAGAGCTGTATCAGCACCTTCCTTACAAAAAGTCTGATATTCCATTTGCTCAAATTCTATTGTTCTAAAAGTAAAATTACCTGGAGTTATTTCGTTTCTAAATGCTTTACCTATTTGACCTATTGAAAAAGGTAGTTTTGCTCTCATACTTCTTTGAACATTCAAGAAATTTACATATTCGCCTTGTGCATTTTCTGGTCTTAGATAAACAACACTTTTAGCGTCTTCTACAACTCCTCTATGAGTTTCAAACATAAGTTTAAATTGTCTTATTTGTGTATAATTAGTTTTACCACATTTAGGGCAAGGTACTTTATTATCAGTTAAATACTTAAGTAATTCTTCATTACTCATAGCATCCCCAATTGAACTATTTGAAAAATCATTTACTAAATTATCAGCTCTATGTCTTGTTTTACATTCGCGACAATCCGTAAGTGGATCTGCAAAAGAATCAACATGTCCTGATGCTTTCCATACTCTTGGATGCATTAAAATATCAGCATCTAGTTCATATGCATTATCTCTTTCTTGGATAAACCTTTTTCTCCATGCATCTTTCACATTATTTTTAAGTCTTGAACCAAGTGGTCCATAATCCCAAGTATTTGCAAGTCCATCATATATTTCACTTCCTTGAAATATAAATCCATATTGTTTACATAAATTAACCATTTTCTCCATTGTTATCTTTTCCATATTAATCCCTCCACATATCTAATTTTAATTGATAACTATCAAAATTATAAAAATCTTTATTATTATATTTTTTTAATACCTCATTAACTATTTTACAATTATTAAATCCAAGTATACTATAACGATGATTATTTATATTAAAATGTATTTCATAGTCCTGATATAAAGGTTTTGAAGTATTTGAGTCATCTTTTTTTCTATAATAACTAATTTTATTATACATATAATTATTATTTTCTAGTTCATTTTCTAGTAAAGTTTCTAAAAATTTTTGATCTAATTTATTTACACTATTAAGATTTATATTTAAAAATGATGTACCATTAAGTAAATAAGACATTTTACTAGTGGCATTACCTATTTTAATAATAACTATATCTTCACGATCTAATATGTCATATACAAAATTATCTCTATCAAAATTATATTTTTTAATTATATTTGATATTATTTTTTTTGATATTTCACTATTTTTTAATTGAAGAAATAAATTTCTATACTCTCCTGATACTTTTACATATCTTCTAAATTTATCTTTATAATAATAACTAGCTTCTGTTACATTATTAATTTTAGAATACATTAAAAAACGATTAACTATTTCATAGATTTGTTCTTCATCAGATAATTCTTTAATTTGATCTGTAAATTTTTCAGAATAATTTAAATAATTTTCTAACTTAACTCCATTAGACGATACAATAACACTATAATTGTTATCACATAAATTAACTCTTATATTTTTATATGCATTTTTATTTAAGTAACCTTTTCCTTTAAGCTCCATAATTCCCTCTAAAAAAAACTTCTAGAAATATAAGGGTCCATAGGACTGTTCCACCTTATTTATTCTAGAAGAATCACTCATTTAATATATTGCTCTTGGTTTCCAAGCCAGTCATCGCATTGATAAATGTATTATATAATAACGATTTTTATTTGTCAACTACCTACAAGTACCTTCTCCAGGTTTAGCACCTTCTACATATGTCTTATCCATAACACCACATGAAGATTTTGTTATAGCATCTTGCAAATATCCACCTAATAATTTAACTAAACTTACAACAATAACACTAATAACTGCTATTATAAGTATGTATTCAACTAATGCTTGACCTTTATTATTAATCTTCATACGATCACTCCAATACTATAATAATTTTATTACTTTTTTGAATTTTTGTCAACAACATGATATAATTTATATGGTGTAAATATGAAGATTAATATAGATAATAAAATGGTTAATATTACTGTATGCAAAAACATATTTAAAAGGTTTAAAGGATTTATGTTTTGTAAAAAAATAGATAAAATTCTTTGCTTTCCTAAATGCAATAGTATACATACATTTTTTATGTTTAAAAGTATAGATGTTATAATGACTGATAAAAATTTTAAAATTTTATATATTTATAAAAATTTTAAACCTTGGAAAATTATTCTACCTAAAAAAAACGCGTATTATACATTTGAATTTCCAACTAATAAGTTTAAGTTCAAACCAAATGAAAAACTAAAGATTAATCTTTAGCTTTTTTATTTAGTATTCTAGCCATTTGTACACCTGATGCGGATGCCATCATAAGACCTGTCGTAAGTCCTCCACCATCACCAATTGAATATAATCCTTTAATATTTGTTTCAAAATTTTTATCAAGTACTACTTCATTACTATAAAATTTTATCTCAGGTGCATATAACAAATTATCTGGATTAGCAAATCCTTCAACTACTCTATCTACATCTTTAATAAACTGTAATATATCACTCATAGTTCTATATCCAATTGTATAAGTAATATCACCAGGAACAGCCCCTTGTAAAGTTGGTTTTACTGAATTATTTTCAAGTTCATAATCCCAAGTTCTTTTTCCTCTATAAATATCTCCTAATCTTTGTACCATTATAGCATTTCCACCAAGTCTATTTAAATTCTGAGCTAAATTTTCTCCAAATTCTATAGGCTTATCAAAAGGATGCGTAAAATGATGTGATACAAGTATTGCTAAATTAGTATTATCGCTTTTTCTGTTTTTATATGAATGTCCATTTACTAAAGTTAGTCCATTATCATATACTTCAGCAGACACAAATCCTGAAGGATTTTGACAAAATGTTCTAACTTTATCTTTAAATGGTAATGGCCTTCCTATAAATTTTCCTTCATACATATATTCATTAATTTTACTCATTACTTTATTAGGTAGTTCATAACGTACGCCTATGTCAATACTACCAATTTTAGTATCTATATTATATTTTTCACACATTAAGGAAAGCCAAGATGCACCTTTTCTTCCTACAGCAAGTACAACATCAGATGCATATATTTCTTCTAATGTATTTTCTCTTATTTTATGAATTTTTACACCTTTAACACAATTATCTTCTATTATTAAATCTGTAACCTCAGTTTCAAATAACATATTTACGTTATGTTCTTTTAGATAATTTTCTATTTTACCATATAATATATGTGATTTTTCAGTGCCTAAATGTCTTATTGGATAAGATACTAAGTTTAAATCTTGCTTGTTTGCTTTCTTTTGTAATTTTAATACTTCATCCATATTGTCTATCCCTTTTAATTTAGGATCAGCCCCAAAGCGTAAATATATATCATCTGTATATGTTAAAAGATCAGATATCTCTTTATTTGACATATACTTTTTAAAATATCCACCATCATTTCCGCCTAAATAAATATTTCCATCTTTATCCTTAGTAGATAAATGATATGAATTGAGTTTTCCATCTGAAAATGCACCAGCACCTGAAAAACCACAAGTAATATTACAATGAGGTTTACAGTTTAGACATTTACCAGCACGCTCCATAGGACACATTCTTTTTTCAACTGATTTTCCTTGATCTATTAAAAGAATATTCTTGCTTGAATTCAACTGGATTAATTCATAAGCTAAAAAAGCTGCACTAGGTCCCATACCTACAACAATTAAATCATACTTCATTTATATCCTCTTTTCTATATACTATTTATTATAATTCTTAACCTAAATATATCTTTTTATCAATAAAAAAGAAACTCACACATACTAACACTACCTTAAAGTATTTTAATACCTTTATAATGTGTTGATTTTATTATCAAAAGCATATTTTGATACTTCCATAAAATTATCATCATAATTATATTTTCTTTGATCAAAAGTTAACCACATCTGACTAAAACTCATTCCACTATTCAATAATTCTTGAACTAATGGATCATCAAATGTAGAATTATTTTCTTGTTTATTTAAGTCAATTAATCCTTCTTCATCATATAATTTAGCCTGCAAGTCTGCATCCAATTTATCGCAATAAAAAGCAAAACGAGCTTCTTTTGTCTTTCTTTCATCAAATTCAAAAATTATAGATTTTAATTTTTGCCTATCCAGTAATAATAATAATGTTTTTTCAACAGCCTCATGACCCAATTTTTGTTTTTCTTCAGAAGATATTTGAAATGGTGTTAAATCTCCAATAGTTATTTCCTCAATTTCATGAATTGCTAACATAAGTATTACTTTTTCTAAATTAATATCATAATTATATTCTGATTTCATTGCAATGGCTAACATTTGTGCACTATAAATATGTTCAGCAACACTTTCTACTCTATCTTTTTTTATTCCCCAATCAATCCAACCTGTTCTTATTATATTTTTTAATTTATTACAAAGAACATAATATTTAATTACATTTTCAGCTTTATTCATATTAACATATATAATCAACATTAAGAAGAATACATCTTCTTTTATTGATTCCTTTCTATTTTTTTAATTTGCTTATTTCATTTATTTTTTCTATATTTAATACCCCAATACAATTATATCATAAGAAAAAAAATATAGACACAAAAATCTATATTTTTAAATATTTTTTTACTGCTCTAGAGCTTCCAAACATACCAACAAGCATTCCTATTGCAAGTAATATTAATGAAGTATAATAAATAAATGGTGTTGGCTCAATTAATTTAATAAATTGAGTAAATAACTGTCCATCAAAATGATTATAGAATGCTGTATATCCATAAAGTGTTAAAGCAATTGGTATAATTGAACCAAGTAGGCCTAATAATAATCCTTCAAATATAAATGGTATTTTTATATTTATATTACTAGCACCAACAAGTCTCATAATCTCTATTTCTCTTTTTCTAGACATTATTGTTATCTTAATAGTATTAGCAATTAAGAACGCTGTAACAATTATAAGAGCAATTACTACACCAATAGATGCTTTCCTAATAACATCAAAAACAGATATTAATTGATCTACCATTCCTTCACCATATTTAACAGTTGATATGTGATCTATATTTTTTATTTCATCTGCTGTTTTATTTATTAAATTTATATCTGTAACTTTTATTTGATATGTATCTTGTAATGGGCTATCTTCTCTAGTCCAATCTGACATAACACCTTCCCATATGTCAGATGAATCAATCATATCTTGTGCGATATCCATTTTATCTATAAATTCTACATTTTCTTTTTCTACATTATCTAAAGTAAGTAAAGCATTATAAACATCTTCTCTTTCTTCTTCTGTTATATCTAAATCAAGAAAAGCTACTATAGTAACATCTTTTTCTACAATTGTAGTAAAATTATTTACATTCAAAGAAAGTACTATAGATACAGCAACTACTATTAGTGTTATAGTTATACAAGATATAGAAGCTAAAGATAAAGAAAAGTTTCTAAATACGCTTTTAAATGAATCACGTATATTTCTTCCAAGTATCCTAAATGCCTTCATTTACGTATTCCCCTTCCTTATAATCTTTAACAATTCTACCCGAATCTAAAAGTACAACACGTTTTTTTAATTTATTTACTATTTGAGTATCGTGTGTAACCATAATAATTGTAGTTCCAAGTTTATTTATAGCTTCCAATACATCCATAATTTCCATACTCATTTTAGGATCCAAATTACCAGTAGGTTCATCACAAATAAGTATTTTAGGTCCATTTACAATAGCACGAGCAATAGCTACTCTTTGCTGTTCTCCACCTGATAAGTGAGTAGGATATTGTTTGGCTTTAGTTTTAAGTCCTACTAAATCTAATACTTTCATAACTTTAGGATGTATTTCGCTTTTAGGAAGCCCTAAAACTTCTAAGGCAAAAGCAACATTTTCATATGCAGTTGAATTATGTAAAAGTTGATAATTCTGAAATACAACACCTATTTTTCTTCTTAATTTATATACTTTACGATTTCTTATTTTTCCAACATTTAATCCTCCAACTAAAATTTGACCTGATGTTGGTTTTTCTTCTCTATAAAGCATTTTTATTAATGTACTTTTTCCACATCCAGTAGAACCCATAATAAATACAAATTCCCCTTTTTTAATAGTTAAATCCATATCATAAATTGCAGTTGTTCCATTTTTATATACTTTTTTTACATCTTTAAACTTTATTAAATCCATAAATACACCTATTCTATTCCTTCCGATTGATATACATCATTAATTAATATTACAGCATCTTTATCTATTTCTAATATTCCTTCTTTTGCTAGGAAATAATCTTTCGTGGGGATAACACACATTATAACTTTCTTTACATCTCCTGTATACCCACCTCTACCATCTAGAACAGTTACTCCTTTTCCAAGCTCATTTATAAGAAACTTTTTTACAGAAGTTTCGTGTTCTGTTATTACATAAAAAGCTTTAGATGAAGATATTCCAAGTAAAACTTTATCAGTTAAGAATGTAGTTATATATACAGCTAAAAATGCATATAAAACATTTTCCCAAGCATAAAAGCCAGTTCCACCTTTAATAAAAAAGCCTGATGCGATAAGGATTATCGTATTTATAACTTTCATAGAAGTACCAATAGATACTTTAAAGAATTTAGAAATAATTTGACATATTATATCTCCACCACCTGTTGAAAAACCATATTTAAATGTCAAACCAGATCCTAATCCACTTAAAAGAGCTCCAAATACACTTATAAGTAACATATTATTTACATCAAATTGAATTAAAGTTCTAACATCTTTTGTTAAATAAACAAAAAGTGGATATAGTATTGATCCTATTACTGAATACTTAGTAGTTTCACGCCCCAAAACAAAATGTGACACTAATAAAAGTAATATATATGTTACAACAATAAAACTAGTAGTAGAAATATTAAATATATTACGAACAATAATAGCTATACCAGAAACGCCACCAGTAACTAAGTTGCTTGGGGAATAAAATACATTAAATGCAAAAGCAAGTAAGAAACAGCCTATAACTAAAAATGTATATCTTTCAATTCTATCTTTTTTATTTATTATTTTCAAAATATTATCAGTTGAAACATTATTTTTTTTAAACAAATGCATTATCTCACTCCTAATTTTAAATTATCATAAATAAATTTATCAATATTACCATCTAATACTTTATCTACATTAACTTCTTCTGTATTTGTCCTATGATCTTTTACTAAAGTGTAAGGGCACATAGTATATGTTCTAATCTGTGATCCAAAATTAATACTAGTATTTTCTCCTTTTATACTTTGAAGTTCTTGTTTTCTTTTTTCTACTTCAAGTTGGTATAATTTATTTTTCAAAACTCTCATACAAGTTTCTTTATTTCTTATCTGACTTCTTTCATTTTGACAAGTCACAACAATTTTTGTTGGAAAATGTGTAATTCTTACGGCTGATGGCGTTGTATTAACACCTTGGCCTCCATGACCTGAAGCACAATATGTATCTATTCTAATATCTTTTTCATTTATTTCAATATCACATTCAGAATCTTTATATATAGGTGTTATATCTACTGAAGCAAATGATGTATGTCTTCTCTTGTTTGAATCAAAAGGGCTTATTCTAATTAGTCTATGTACACCTTTTTCATTTTTTAAGTATCCATAAGAATTTATTCCATGTACTATAAAAGATACACTTTTTATTCCTGCTTCTTCTCCATCTTGATAATCCAAAAGTTCTATCTTTTTATTACTTTTTTCACACCATCTAAGATACATTCTATATAGCATACTTGCCCAATCACAAGACTCTGTTCCTCCCGCACCTGGATGAATTTCAAGTATACAATCAGCATAATCATATAAATCACTTAAAAGTAAATCAAGCTCTATCTTTTTAAATGTTTCTTCCAAAGTGTCAATATCATTTTTTACTAAATCAAAAAGTTCTAAATCATTATCAGTTTTAATTAAATTAATTATATCTAAATTAGATTCTACATTATTTTTTAAACTTTCTAAATCTTTTAATTTAGATTTTAAATCATTTAATTCAGTTAAAACTTTTTCTGAGTTATCTTTATCATCCCAGAAATTAGGACTACTCATTATTTTTTCTAATGATGATATTCTTTCTTTTTTACTCTCTGGGTCAAAGTGACCTCCATAAATCAGATACTTTTTTATTTAAATCAATATATATATTTTCAATTTCATTTAATTCCATATTATCCACCATACTCATTATATCATTTTTAATAATATTTTTAAATAGTTTTATATAACACTTTACAAATAATAAACAAAAAGTGTTTTTTAAGCACTTTTTATTTTAAAAATTTACTTAACACTCTAGATAATTCTTTTTTATCTATAGGCTTTGATATGTAATCATCAAAACCAGATTCTAAATACTTTTCTCTTTGACCGTTCATAGCATCAGCAGTAAGAACAACTATAGGTGTTTTAAATGAATCTATTTGTTTTAATTTTTCCATTGTTTTAGTTCCATCTAATACGGGCATCATTTGATCCATAAATATTAAATCAAATACTTCACCCTCATTAATCAAATCAATACACTCTTCACCTGTTTGTAAAAGTGTTGTCGATACTGAATATGGAGTAAGAAGTCTAGCAGTTACTTTTAGGTTTAATTCATTATCATCTACTACTAATATTTTTTTACCTTTTAAATCAAATACTTCAGCAGACTTATTATTAGCAATCATTTGTCTTACTTTATTATCTTCTACTATCTTTTGCATATAAGTAATGGTAGCTTTTGTATAAGAATCTACTTTACTTTCTAACTCTAAAGTTCCATTTAAAACTTCCATTATTTTTTTGACGCTATTAAGACCAGTTGTACCATCTTCTTCTAATAATTTATTTAATTTATCAGGAGCAATACCAACACCAGTATCATATACTTCAACGCTTAGTTTAACAGAGTCATTTATTTTTTTACCTTTAACAGATACATTAATAGACCCTTCACTAGTATTATTTACAGCATTATATATAAGCTCTAATATAGCATTAGTAATTCTTCTAAAATCGCCATATAAAACTACTGGTAGGTTATTATCTAATATAATATTTAACTTAATTTGCCTATCTTTTATATATTCCTTTGATAAATTTTCTATTTTCTTAAACATTTTATAAATACTATATCTTTTTTCTTCTTTCTCTATATCTTCTTTGTCTATTTTAGTAGGATCAAGTAATTTTTCTATTACTTTTAAAATATCTTTTGATGAAGATTTAATATTTTCTACATCCTCACGAACCTCACCACCTAAATTTGATGATAAAAGTGTATCACTGAGACCTACTATACTAGTTAAAGGAATTCTAATATCGTGGGATATTGTTGATATAAGCTCACCTTTAGTTTTATTTATTTTCTTAGCTTCATTTAATGCGTTTTGAAGGATAATATTCTGCTCTCTTATAGCAAGCGCATCATCTGTAACATTTTTTGTTAATATTGAAACATTTTGTCTTCCTTTATTAGTTAGAAAAAATACTGTACTTTCTAACCAAACATTACCTTTAATTTCATTTCCAACTCTATATCTTACAACAATACTATCTAATTCATATTTATTAAAATGTTCTCTTAGACTATCTAAATTTAAAATAGAATATAAGTTTTCTCTATCAGTTTCTTTTACATATTCTAATATTTTTTTTAATCCTTCTGTATATATTCCTCTAACTTCATCGCCAAAATATAGCCTATCTTTTTTAAAATATTCTAATTCATACGAATTGTTTAATACATTTATATTTATTTCAAAATCATATACTTTAGATGTTATTTCATTTAATGTATTTTCTCTTAATTTAATATCTGATGCTTGAGTTATAAGTAAGTGTTGTTTATCGTGCTCTTTAGTAGCGTCTATTACTTCTAAAATAAAATATTCTTCACCTTTTAGATTATAATTATATAATTTAAGTTTTATCCATATATTGTAATTATACTTTGGAATACTATATTTAAGCATTTGACTTACATATTTATCTTTCTTATCCCAATTATCTATTTCATTTTTTATAATTGGAATACTCTTTATATATGAATATATTTGTTCTTGTGACATACCGGAAGTCTCAATACCTAGTATATCTTTAACATTATTTGATTGATATATAACTTTTTCATTTTTTAAATTAATTATTGAATATATAGTATCACTATTATCTATTATTGAATTAAAAAGCCTATTGTCATTTGAAAAAATATCTTTTTCTATAAATATTATAAAAAACAATAAAATTCCTGATATAATTATAAATATAATTGAAATAATATCAAGTAAAAAGCTACTTTCTATAAAATCCAAATAACATAAAATTTCATATAAAAATACTAATAAAAGTAGTACTAAAACAATTATTTTTTTATTACCCCTCATAAACTCCTCCTAGTATATAAATATTATAACACATTTTAATTTAATTGTAAGTATCAATATTAATTTTTACTATAGTACAACCTGAATTATTATAAAATAATTTATATTCAGATACATACTTACACATTCTTAATGTATTATGTACTTCCGTTTTTAATACTCCACTACCAATACCATGTATTATACATACAAAAGCATTCTTTAATTTTAAATTATCATTTATAAATTCAAGTACTTTCACTCTAGCAGTATCTCTATCTAATCCGTGCAAATCAATACTTGGTAAATTATCATAAAAAATTATAGAATCCAAATCCATACTATCTACCCTACTAAATTATATCAAAAAAATAATACTTTTGAAAGTATTATTTTAGACAATTATGATCTATATATCACTAATATTTTTGTTAGACTTTCTATTTTTATAATATAATTCTAACAAATTAATCACCTTATTAGCAACATAAACCGAGTAGTCAATGTGCCTTACGACACATCGACTTACCTGTGCCTACACTTTCGTTCGGCACTTAAATATATTTTGCTTTTCAAAATATTCAGATTTTAGATTTTTAGATGTCTGAGGGCAACACCACTATTAGCTCGCGCAACGCGAACTACCATCGCCATTGACAAAGCAAATGCCACTCGCACCATTCGCACCGACATTGCCATACGAATCCGCATAAAAATGAACTGAACCGACGTCGCAGTAAGAGTTGTTAGAGGAGAAGCTGCAACTAACTCCAGAAATTCCTTCTTGTTCTATTTCATATAATTTTGCAACTATTCCTGTTGAATCTGTTTTACTTGTTACCCAACCATATGTATCAGCAGAGCCACCTTCTAAGCATCGTTCTTCTGTTCCATTAAATTTAACACATGCATATGCTTTTGTTACTACATTTGAATCATCTAATTTGTATTTTAAATAGTAGTTCTTATCTTCTGGTAATGTTGTTTCAAGACTTGAGCCATCTCCATTGATACTTGGACCAGATACATCTGATCCTGTATACCACATATATCCATATTTTTCTTGTGGTTGTGGAGCTTTAGCTTCACCGAATATTAATTTGTTGTTTCCATCATATGTTAATGTATCTTTATCATTGTATGTTAAAAATGTTTCTGAAGTTTTGTCTATAGTACCATTAGAAAGTTTTATTGTGCCTCTTTCTGGTAGTTCTCCATCTACTGTGACATTTAACTCTTTTCCATCACATTTTGTCACTCCTCCTGATATAGTACAGCTTGATGGATTAAATTCTCCTTTCAAATTTTCTTTTGCAATAGCTAATTCTACTGCCTTTAAATAATTTTCTGCACTCCTTTTTAGTGCTTCTTTTTTTGAGTCTTCAATAATATCTATTATTATTGGAACTGCTATTAGAGCTATTATTGCTAATATTACTATTACCGCTAATAACTCTATCAATGTAAAACCTTTCTTCATATATTCCCTCCTATCTTTACATTGTACAACTATCATATCGCAAAAAAAAAAAACAAGTCATTTTTTCAAAAATCACGAAAATTGCTTGTTCTTTACACTTATTATTTTTTATGTATATCAATTTGCATATATGGAATACAAATATTATTATCATCAAGCTCCAATTTTATAATTCTTTTAGCATCTCTTTCTATTTGTGGTTGAAATTCTGGAGATACAAAGATTCTTATCTTATAATAAATAGCGCTATCAGAAAATTCTTGTAATCCTTTGTATTCTACATTTTCTACTTTATTTAATTTTTTTATTTTATTTATTATAACATTAATTAATTCTTCTACTTTTAATATTTTTTCTTCATATGGAAGTGGAATATTAATATCTAACCAATTAGAAATGTTTAATGCACTACTAAGGTTTCTATTAGCTACTATGTATATATTATTATTATCTATTCCTTTTAATTTAGTAGTTTTAAAACCAATTTCTATTACTTTACCTTTAAAATTATCTACTATGATAATATCCCCCACTTTAAAGTAATCATCAATAATTAAATTAAATCCCATGATAATATCTTTTAATGCATCTTGAAGTGATAAAGTAACTACTAAAGTAACTATTCCAAGTCCTGCAGCTATAGAAGTTACATTAACTCCATATAAGTGTAATATATATAATAAATCCACAAATATCAATATGTATTTTATTATACTTCTTATAAGTTTAATATAAGTAATTCTTTTATTATTAGTATTACTTTTTTTTACAATTTTATTAATAAGTTCTCTAAATATAAAATATACAACAATACTTAATAATATTATTATTAGTGATTCATAGAATCTATAGTCAAATATTTTCATCTTAACACCTCATATATATTATAACACTAATATATGAAATTTTAATATATAAAAAGTCAAGAATTTATCTTGACTTTTTTTTATTCAGATTTTAAAGTTTTTATTTTGTTTTTTATACATTCATCTATAGGTGGATTAATTGAAACAAAATTAAATGTACCTACTTCCTTCCAAAGTCTGAAAAAATCTTCTCTTAATTTAGTTAAATGTCCTGTTTTATCAAAAAGAATACTTGAGTTACAAAGATTTTCCATTTTAACTCGCTCTCTTTTATGCATACCCAAAACATTATAATCAACCATATTTGAATCAATAAAATACTCTACTGATATTTGTGTAGAATTATTAATTTTTGCCATAACATTACTTTCAATTAATGTTTTTTTGATTTTATTTAATTCATTTTTAATTGGTTTTTTACGGTAATCTTTTTCTAGCACAGCACAAACTTGAATTTTCACTAATCCATCTATTTCATAATGCATTAAATAAGCACATTCAATATCTTCACATTCATACATTTTTTGTGCTGATTTACTTATAATTTCAACTAATGTTTTATTATCTAAATCAGATATTAATATTTCTTTTTTTTCTTTATTTTCCATATTTTCCTCCAAAACTGAAGTATATTTTAACAAAATTTTATATTATTGTCAAAATTCACCTTATATTACTTTTTTTTCTTAATTATTTTATCAACAGAACATATTACTCCAGGTAATACAAATAATATTAAAACAGTAGAACAAAATGCACCTTCTGCTATTGTTTTACATATTTTAGCAACTGAAGCATTTACGAGTAATCCTACAACTAAAGTACAAGAACATAATATTAACGAAGAAGTTATTATTGTATGAATTGAACTATTATATGCGTTTTTAACTGAAGTTTTTATATCAAACATTTTTCTGTTTTCTAAATAGTAGGATGTATATACTATAGCGTAATCTATAGTTGCTCCCATTAATACAGCCTGAACTACTAACAGTGATATAAAGTATACTTCTCCACCTATTAAAGATAAAATACCCATAGTTGTAAATACAGCACATTGTATAGTTAATACTAATATAATTGGAATAATAATTGATTTAAATGTAATAGCTACTACTATAAATATAAATGCCATAGTTAGTATTGTAATTAAGTTAAGTTCATCATTAAATGTTTTACTCATTTCATAAGACATTGCAGAATCCCCAACTATATAAACTTTTGAATCACCTAAATTATTTTGTATATTATTAATTAAAACTCTTATATTTTTACCTTCATAATCATAATTAGATGTAATAATCATTCTAGAATAATTTTTACCTTTTAATAATTTCAATGCAGAATTTATATCTTTTTTTGCAGTTATTATATCATTTTTCATATTATCTTTTATAAAGGGTGAAAATCTACTGTCATTAATTACATCTTCATTTAAATAATTAACTAAAGATTCGATGCTCATAGTAAAATTAGAATCATAATAATAAGTGCTTCCATAATATATATATATAAGTTCTACTAAACTTTTATCTAAATCTTTATTTATTTTAGATAAAATATCTATCATATAAGAACTTGTTATTTTTTCATCTTTTTCTGTTAGATTAATAATACTATTAATAGAATATAATTTATCTCTAGAATCAAGCGTAAATAGATTTGAATAATTAGAATCAGGAATAACACTATTGCAAATAAAATTTATTAATTTAGATAATGATATTTTATTATAAGAATTTGTATAATCGTATAATCCATATATTAACTTAACATTACTAACATCTAGATTTAATATATTACTTAAATCAGTAT
>JAUNNO010000030.1 GCA_030531425.1 bacterium | reverse complement strand
AACAATAATAGATAGGAGGGACTATGCCTTTAATATCAGATAATTTTCATAAGAAAAAATTAAAAGATTTTGGAATAAATATAAAGACTAAATATTTTATTGGTAACAAAGTGTATGAACGAAATACTGATGATTCAATAAATGATGATATTACATCTGGAATAAGATGTGAAAAAGATTATTATATAGGTAAGAAGTTAGTTCATAAAGAAACTGAATTTGATTCTAGAATTGAATATACATTTATTTCAAGGGAAATGGAAAATAAAGAATATAGGTGTACTAACTGTGGTATGCAATCCAAATTAAAAGACTTTGTTGATGGTTGCCCTTATTGTAGAACGTATTACAATATTGATTACACAGATAAAGATTTAGGAAGTAAATATCACTATGATAGAGTATTGAGAAATAATTCGTATAGGATCATAACTGGAGTTGTTGATTTGATTATTAGTATGATTCTATGCTTCTTCTTTATCAAAGCAACTTCAAGGACATTCAATAGCGTAGATATTTCAAAAATCTTTATTTATGGTTTGATTCTATCTATGGTTCTATATTACTTCTTTTATATCTTGGATGCCTATGTAATTCTAGGCCCAATAAAAAGATATAAAGATAAACAAAATCAAAAACAAATTGATTTTTGGGATAGAACTAAAATAGACAAAAAGAGTTTTTTTAACAATTTAAATTATGAAGTGAGAAAATATTATTATTCTAAAAAAAATATTATTGATTTTGATGTGTTGGATTATATAGAATTTAATGATTTTACAAAAGAGAATATACAATATATAAAAGTTTTAGCTGAAGTTAGAATTGTATATTATGACATGGGGAAAATTAAATCAAAGTTTAGTAAAGAAGAATTTATATTTAAGAAAAATCCAAATGAAAAATTGGAATTAAAAGATGGTGCTAATATGATAAAATGTCATAACTGTGGAGCTTCTATTGATGCGACAAAAGGAGTTTGTTCTTATTGCCATACTGAAATAAAATATTTGCAAGAATGGATTTTAGATAATGAATAAAATTATGAAAAATATTGATAAAAAATAAAATTATGGTAAAATAATATTAGAAATTGATATAAAACTATAAAATTTCTAATTTGTGAGTAAAAGTTTGAAATAACTTAACCACCCGCACCATAAAATAAATAATAAAAAGTCTCTCAGAAGACTTTTTTCTAATATATAGGAGTAATTATGGATTTAAAAGATATAAATGATGCTAAAAATATTTATTATGATTTAATTGAGAAAAAAGAAAGTTTAAAAGATGCAAATAATAAAATAAATGAACTTATTACAATTCCAATTGTAAAAGAATATGTGGAATTATTATCTAGTTTAAAAAATGACAAATCTATAGAAAGTTTAAAAGAAATTAGAGTAAAATTAAATAATCTAAAAAAAGATCCAGATGTAAAAAAATATATATCATTATCAATTTTTATAAGTGAGTATACAGAAAAAACCAGTTCTAGGAAGTCTCTAATTAATTCTTCGTTTGGTTTAATTGCTGAAAATTCAAATATTAACAATGATATTTGGGCTTTTATTGGCAAGATAGATATTAATTATGAATATATAAATTTAGAAACTAATAAACAAGTAAAATTAGATAAAAAAAGTAATGAAGAATTTTAAAAAAATCATAAAATATTTTATATTGCCCATAAAAATGAGCCTGTTACTAAGGAAAAATATACAAGAAATAAAGAAATATTTAATAATATTAGAATTAGTTATTTTGAATCTTTGTTAACAGATTCAAATGAATATTTTATTAATAATATAATTGATAAGCATATTAAATAATTTATTATAAAAAATTGTTGTAATAATATTTTTATAATATAGTATATTTTAATATGAAAACAGTAATTTGTGATTTACCCAAAAAATATATACCAAAAATAGAAAACTATAATTTTATTTCATCAGTTGATTGTAAGTATCATTGCGTGGGATGTTTTTCTTGCTGGATTAAAACACCATCTAAATGTATTATAAGTGATGAATATAATTATATTTGCAATAGTTTAAATAAATCAGATGAGTTAATTATAATAAGTAATTGTAGATATGCCTGTTATAGTAGTGATGTAAAAAGAGTTTTAGAAAGATGCATAGGATATGTTCTCCCGTATTTTGAAATAAGAAAAGGGGTTATTCATCATAAAAGTAGATATGATAACAAATTAAACTTTACAGTTTATTTTTATGGAAATATAAAAGAAGAAGATAAAACAATAATAGAAAATTTAGTTAAAGCCAACTCAATAAATTTAAATGCTAAAAATTATAAAGTTAGTTATTTTAAAAATATTAAGGAGGTTATAAAATGTTTACATTAATAAATGGTAGTCAGAAAACAAATAAAAGTAATTCTATGTATTTTTTAAATTATGCAAGTAAAAAATTAATTAATACATCGATATTTGACTTGAAGTCAAATGATTATAAAGATATAATATTTAGCATAAATAAAAATAAAACAATAATACTTGCGTTTCCTTTATATGTAGATTCACCAACTAGTATAGTTCTTGGCTTCTTAGATTATCTTTATGATAATAAAATTAATTTAGCTAATAAAAATTTATATGTAATAATTAATTGTGGATTTAAAGAAGGAGAACAAAATATAAATGCAGTAAATATAATAAAAAATTTTTGCTTTAAAAAAAATATAAATTATATGGGATCTATTATGATTGGGGCAGGTGAAATAGTAGGCAAGAGTAAATATAAATTTATATGTAGAAAAGCTTATAAAAGATTAAACCAATTTATAAATTGTATTAAACAAAATAAAAAATCAGGTGATATTGTAACTACTATGGATATTATAAATAGTAAAATGTATTGTATTTTGGCTAACAAATCTTGGAATAAAAAAGCTAAATCTAATAAATTAAATTATAATGATATATGTAAAAAGTAATAAAATGTAATATAAATATTGACTAAAGCAAAAAAATATGATATTATTATTTGTGTTTACGAGTTATGTATATATAACTAGTTATTTAAGTAGCATGCGCTCGTAGCTCAGCTGGATAGAGTGTTTGGCTACGAACCAAAAGGTCAGGGGTTCGAATCCCTTCGAGCGCACCATATAATTCGGGAAATGGCTCAATTTGGTAGAGCACTTGGTTTGGGACCAAGGGGTTGCAGGTTCAAATCCTGTTTTCCCGACCATTTAAAAAATAAGTTTGAACTTTTCAAATTTTAATATTTAAAAATCGTTGGTTTTAAACGGAAAATCAACGATTTTTATTTGAAAAAATTGAAATAAAAAATCTAATGTGTTAAAATAAATTTAAGGAGGTAATTTCATGAGTAAAAAATACAGTATTGATAAAGACGCACATTATTTTGTACTTATGCATCCACTTGAATGTTATGGACCGATTGTTATAACGTCAAGCTTAACTCGTGAAAAATGGGTTGAATGTGTAGTCGTTGAAGAAAATTATAAAGTAGATGATGATTATAAGATAGAATTAAGATCCATAGAAGAAGGATATGGCAAAGAAACATTTTATCAAGAAGATTTTATTTCGTTTTTAAATTCAAATATTAAAATAGTTAAGAAAGACACAGATGATATGGTATGTACTGAAGAAACATGGATTGAGCCATTATGTGGTGATGTTTTTTTAAGACATTCAGCCTATACTTTAACAAAAAATAATGATTTGGATAAAGGAAAAACATTAAAGAAAATTAGAAAATAAAAAAGGAGAAGTAAAATAAAAAAGTTGTGAACTGCCTTTAAAACCCGACCATTTAAAAAATAAGTTTGAACTTTTCAAATTTTAATACTTAAAAATCGTTGGTTTTAAACGGAAAATCAACGATTTTTGTTTGAAAAAAATTAGTTTATTATAAAATATAATATAAACATGGTATAATTAGAGAGGATGGTGTAATAATGAAAGTAAATAATGAATTAAGAAAATACATAGAAGAAAATATTTTCCCTGAATATAGTAAAAATGAGTCAGGACATAGTTTAAGTCATATTAAATACGTAATAGAAAGAAGTTTTCAATTAGTAAAAGAGAATAATTTAGATGTTAACTTAGATATGGTTTATACGATAGCTGCTTTTCATGATATAGGACATCACATTGATTCAAAAACACATGAAATAATATCTGCTGATATAATGTATAAAGATGATAATTTAAAAAATTACTTTACTGGCGAAGAACTTATAACTATAAAAGAAGCAATAGAAGATCATAGAGCATCTAGTAAAGAAGATCCTAGAAGTATATATGGAAAGATAGTTTCTTCTGCTGATAGAAATAATACGGTAGAAGATTGTTTGAGAAGAACATATACATATGGAAAAAAGCTAAGCCCGGATGCTACTGATGAAGAATTATTTTTAAGAGCTTACGATGTTTTAGTAAATAAATTTGGTGAAAATGGATATGCTAAATTTTATTTTAAAGATAGTGTATATGAAAAATTCTTAAAGGATTTAAGAACTTTATTAAGTAATAAAAATAATTATATACAAACTCAAAAAGAGTATATAAAACAATTAAAAAAAGAAAATAAAATATAAGGAGAAGTAAAATAAATAAGTTGTGAACTGCCTTTAAAACCCGACCATTTAGATTATAAACCCTTGCAATGCAAGGGTTTTATAATATTTTTGATATTCATAACCCTTAAAAAAGCACTTATTTTATTTTAATTATTGTTTTTGTTTCATTTGATTAATGATATCGATAGCTTTATCTTCATCATTAGGAATCATATGAGAATAGGTATTGAGTGTCATATTGATATCAGAATGTCCTAATCGTTCCGAAATAACTGTTATAGGTACATTCTTTGATAATAATAAGGATGCATGACTATGTCTAAAGTCGTGTATTCTTATTTTTTTTACTTTTGCTAAAGCACAATATTTATCTTTATATCTTCCAACTGTAGTAGGAGCAAGTGGATTTAATCCACCAAAGATATACCAATTATCTTCAAATCCAATACATTTCTTATAGTATTCCTTTAACTCAAGTAATAAATTCAATAAATCATTATCTAATTTTACTTTACGAATTGATTTAGCAGTTTTTGGAGTATTTATAATATATTTACCATCTATCTTTTCTTTAGAGATAGTTTTATTTATATCTAAATATCCACTTTTAAAGTCTTTCCAGTTTAACGCTAAAGCTTCACCTTGTCTTAATCCTGTGTAATATAGAGTTTCAAATAATGCTTTATAAACATTATTGTCTACAACACTTATAAATTTTAAATACTCTTCATAAGTCCAAAAATCTACATTCTTTTTTAATTCAGTCTTTCTCTTAAAGTTTCCTGTTAAACTAGCTATATTTTCTTTTAAACCATAGAACTTAATTCCAAAGTTTAATATATTAAACATAGCCCCATGTAAACTAGCATTATATTTGTATTTAAATCCTTTTTTTCAATTTCTATTTGCCATTTAATATAAATACTACTGTTTATCTTATTTAGCTTATAGTCTTTAAAATAAGGTAAAATATAATTAGTAAATCTACTTTTAACAGATCTTAATGACTGAGATTTTAATTGTAACTTTTTATATTCTATATACTTTAACCATAATTCATAGAATGTCATATTTGATATTTCACTTCTATCAGCAAGTTTAAATGATATTTCAGCATTAATTGCTTCCTTCTTAGTAGCAAATCCTTTTCTTTCAAATTGCTTATGATTTCCGTATATATCATCCACATACGTTCTAAAAAGCCACTTTTTAGTTTTTTTATCTTGATATACTGGCATAACTTAAAGCCCTATCGTTTAATTTTAAATTTAGTTCAGTATTAGCCATATTAATAATATAACTTAGATCTAATCCTAAATAATCAATTACATCTTTCATAGGAACTACAATAGTTTTGCCAGTAGGTAATACTTTGCCATTTTTGTTTATTTTATCTTCAATAGAATTTCTTATTTTAATGGCTGAATCTTTACCACAGTTAGCTATCTTTCTTATTTCTTCAATACTAGCCCAAGGTTTTGAAATAATTTTATATAATTCTAAATAGGACATATATTCACCTCTCTTTCTTACGGAAACCTATTTCCATATACATAATACTATATAATTCTGATAATGTCAACTACTTTCCAAAAAAATATTTATTTTTCTTTTAGAGTGTGTTATAATCATATTAGTAAGGCATTAGGAGTGATTTTATGGGTGAAATCAAAAATATAAGTAATCTAGTTAAGGAAGCAAGAAAAGAAAAAGGATATTCTGCTAGAGAACTTGCTAAATTATGTGATATTAGTCATACTGAAATAAATAATATAGAAAAAGGACAAAGAGTAAGACCTGCTATATTAACTTTAAAATGTTTTGAAAAATATTTAGATTTAGATTTTAAACAGTTAGCTAGACTTGTTGGATATTCAGAAGAAACTATTAAATATGGTGATGAAGATATAATTGTTTCATTTGAAAGATACGATAAAAAGTTAAAAGAATTTAATGAAATAAAAGATGGCTTATTATTTGAAGTAGATAAAAAAAGACATTTAGGGATAGATGCAAAAGAAGAAATTGATAATATAGAAGAATATATTAAGAAAAATAAAATAACAGATAAAGATTTATTAAAAAGTTTAAACAATATAAAAAAATATTTAGATGAAATAACAAAAGAATATGATCAATTTTGGTTAAAAGATTATAAATAATTAGTTATTTTTATAATTTTTTATAGCATAATAGGTGTAATAATTTAATTTTAAAAAGGAGTGGTTCCTATAAGAGATAGAATGTCATTTTATTTGCAACAATATAATAATATTTTTGAAGATTGTGTTTTGACAGTTTGTTATAAAGCTACAAATGAAGAAATAAAAGAATATGGATTAACGGGGGAAAATATATTATTATTGATTAAAAATTCAAACATAAAAAAAATTATCAACAATAAAAACATTAATTACTATAAAGAAATATCTAAAATGTTTTCTAATAAGGATATATTTTTAAGAATTCAATGTGAATGTTTACTTGGCATGTATGGTGATTCTCATTGTGATTGTGAAGAACAAAGAATTCAATCAATGAAATTAATATCAGAAAATGATGGTATTTTTGTTCATTTACCACAAGAAGCTCAGGGATGGGGATTATTTTATAAATTAAAAGAGTTAGAATTACAAGTTTCAGGTAGAACTGACAAAGGAAAATTTATAGGTAAAAAAAATAGAGATGAAGCTCAAAACTTTTTATTAGGAAATAGTCAATTTGATGATTTAAGAAGTTATGGAATAATTTATAAAATTTTTGATGAATTAGGGCTTGTATCACAAAAGTTTGTTTTAATATCAGATAGTGAAAAAAAATATCAAGCCCTAGCAAAACAGGGGTTTGACATACAAAAATTAAGTGATTATCACGTAGAAGAAATTAATGCTGAAAATTTATCTGAATATTTAATTAAAATTTTAAATAATACACATGTTTATGATGATACTGTTATAGATAAAATAATAAATCTTATAAATAACAGAAAATATAATAGTCGAACTTTATCCACTTTGACTAGTATAGTAGATAAAATAAATAATGATAAATCTTACGAATTAGATTTAAAAACAAAAAATAAATTATTAACCGCATATAATAATATAATTTGTGGTGAAGAAAAAAAATATGTTTTTGATAATAATCTTATTAAAATTCAAAATAATTTTTCTTGTAAAGTAAATAGTAGTATTTTTATGGCAATACAAAATGTTTATGGTAATAATGTGTTTGATAGAATTTCTTTAGAAAAACTTTATTATTTTGAAGAAAAAAATGATAATAGTTCAGTAAGAATAAGAAGTAGTAAAGTGCTGGATACAATAGGAAAAGATAGTATATTTATGAAAGGTCAAATTCATGTAGAACAAAGAGATTTTAATGAGGATAGAACGCAAATTTTACAAAAGGAAATCAGTTTATCTAAATTAAGAGCATTTTTTGAAAACAATAATTATGATTATTTAAAAAGAGTTGAAATGATTACAATGATATCTGAAAGAAGAATACCTGGCGTTAATATTTATATAAAAAAATTACCAAATATTGAATGTAGAATTATGGATGTTTTTGGTAAAAAAGAAAAAATACAGGAGTTTATAAAAAATATAATGACAAATTTAAGTAGAAATGTTTTTAATGAATCAATATCTAATGTAGCATATGAAGATGAAAATTTTGATGGATATAATTTAAGATTTGCAGATTTAGAAACTGCTATGAAGGAAGAATTATCAATTTATGAAATAATGAAAAAAGGAGATAATTAGTATGGAATATGAAGTAAGATATTATTTTAGCACAGAAAAATTAAATGATTTAATTTCAAAATTAAAAACTATAAAAGATTTAGAAGAACATGAAAGAAGTTATGAAAAAACAATGCAATTTGATCATCCAGATGAGAATAGTAGTTTTTATTCCAAAGAAATAGACGGTAGATTTAGGATTAGAGTTACTAGTAATAATTCTAGTTCTAAATGTAAATTAAGTTGGAAAAGAAGATTAAAATCTACAACAGAAACTGATGTTAATAAAGAAGAAGAAGTTGAACTGACAATTAAATATGAAGAATATGATAATCTAATGTTTATTATTAATAATGTTTTAAAAATGAAGAATATAGAAAGTTATGAGAGATATAGAACTATATTTACTAATGAAGATATTGAAATATCAGTAGATGAATATCCTTTTGGTGTTGCTTTAGAAATAGAAAATAAAAGCACTACTAAGAATCCCGAAACCGTTGTAAAAGAGTGGGCTAAACTATTAGACCTTAAATTAGAGAATGCATATAGATTATCATGGGATGATAAGTATTCAGAACTTTGTAAAGAACAAGGTATAGAACATTATAATCACGTTACATTCGATTTACCTATGCCAAAAGTAGTGGATTAATATTATGATAAATGATTTAGAATATGTTAATAAAAATAGTGATTATGTATCAATAAATATAAATAACATAAATTTATTTGTGGATTCTGTGTCAGATTGGAAATATAAATATTGGATGAACGATTTGAAAGAATTTTTAAATGAAAAAGAATGTATTATTTTTGCATTTATCTGTCAAACAATAAATTTTTGCTTTTGGGGCAAAGAAAATAATGATGATTATAACTATAAAAAATATATAGGATCTGAAGAACTGTTTTATAATTTGAAACAATATGTAAAAAATAATCCTTCAATTTTAGAAATGAAAAAATTAATTAATATTTCTATAGAAGATTTTAAAAAAATAATAGGATTAGAATTTTCAAATTTACCATTATTACAAGAACGATTTAATCTTCTGAAAGATACTATATTAATTATTTACGATAAGAAAGATAATTTTTATACAGAACTTTTTTCAATAAAATCAGATGTAGAATTGCTATCTTATATAACAAAAAATTTTTGGCATTTTGATGATAAAAGTAAATATAAAAATAGAATTATTAAATTTAATAAAAGAGCTATTTTATTAGTTAATGATTTATTTCAATTGTCAAATACAATAAGAAATAATATTAAAACTTTGGATAATTTAACAGGATGCGCTGATTATGCAGTTCCAAGAATACTATATGAATATGGAATATTAATTTATAATGATTATTTGTTAGAAACTATTAATTCAAACAAAATTATTGAACATAATAGCTATCCTGAAATAGAAATAAGGGCTAATACCCTATATGTTATAGAAATTATAAAAGAAAAGTTAAAAGCAAAAGGTATTTATTTAAATTCTATTGAAATTGATAATATAATTTGGAATATGAGAGTATTAAAAAAACATTCAGTTCCAGTACATAAAACAATAACAATATATTATTGACAAAAATATATAAATGAAATATAATATTCGTGGATTTGGTGATTATTATGGTAAGTAATTTAACTCAAAAACTTAATAATTATTTAAAAAATGAACGTATTTCAAAAGAAAATTTTGATGATTTAAAATATATTGCCAATTTAACAGATTTTAATGAAAAAATATTGGACTGGTTTAGATATTTACAAACTTTTGAAGTTGTTGGATGGAGAAATAAATTAGTTACCAAAAAGATATGCGAAATACTTACTGATAACAAACCAATAAAATTTTATGCATTATTTTGTCCTTCTTATAAAAAGGGCAAGGATGCTGTTGGGTTTAGAACTGATGATGTGGGTAATACTACAAGAAATGGTATTAGTAAGTTAAATGAAATTGCGAATGCTACTAAAGCTATGGGGTTCAATTGTGAATCTCCTGAAGCTATATTTTTTGATATAGCTTTAGAGCAACCAGAGAAAACAGTAAATATGATTGAAGACTTAAATAAAAATATTTTAAATTTTAAAAAAATAATTCCTTCAAATATTAAATTTAGCTTGTTAAGTGATAAGTATCCAGAATTAAAAGATATTATAGGTTATAGTGGTGTTATAATAGATCCATTACCAGTTGATAAAATTGTATTGGATAGAATAATAGAACGTGGTGCTAAGTTTTATGAATTATTTGGTTGGGATGAAAAAAAAATAATTACTAGATCAAAAGTTATTGCATCAAGTGAAGCAGTGGTAGGAATGTTTTTAAGAAAAGATATAAACAATTCTATTATGGTTTATACCCCAACAATGCTTGAAAGAGCACAAGTTTATTCGGGGAAACATCAAGATAATCCGTTGGCAATTATTTTTCCTAAAAAATAATTGCATATGGGGTCGTAGTTATATTATATAAAACGGTTAATTTTAACAGTAATTGGTGTAAATCCAGTCGACTCCACCATGAAAGAATTAGACAATGCAATTGCATTGTTTTTTTAATAATCATTTTAAGATACTTTTTCCATTAGTACTAAACATTATTAATTAATAAAAAAATTAATATTTCATTTTAAAAACTCCATTTCAAACATAAAAATAACTATTTCATACAAATTGCTTTAAATTATTAAAATTTTTTTTTATAATAATCAAACTACATTTAATTGACTATTTTTTTTGAAAATAGTATTATTAAATTAGTAAAACAATTGAAACAGATTGTTTAAGGGGGAATTAGAATGAAAAAAGAAGAATTAAAGAGATTAAAAGATGAATTATTATCTTCCAAAATTTATAATTTAAAACAATCAACTTTGAAAGAATTTATTCATCCTTTATTAATAAAAGTTTTATCATTTAAAACTACAGGTAAATTAATAGTTGAAGGTAATTTACCAGAAAATGAAAATTGTTTAATAGTAGCAAATCATGCTTGTATTCAAGATATACCAACATTGGCACAAGCTGTAAAAAAGCATTTTTATTTATTAGTTAGTGATGAAGATAAAAAAACAATTGACGGTTTAGCACTTTCTGCAAACGGAGTTCAATGGGTACATAGGTTGGGAAAAGAAAGTAGAAAATTTGCATCTGAAAATGCTATTAAAATACTAAAGCAAGGTAAAAATTTTGCAATGTATCCAGAAGCTACTTGGAATCTTTCACCAAATCAACTAATGATGCCTATGAATTATGGTTGTGTTAGAATAGCATTGGAAGCAAATGTACCAATTGTACCTGTCGTTTCATTTTTTTCAGATAATAATAGATATACAATAATAGGTGAAAAATTTTATCCAACTCAAGATTTAGAAAAATCAATAAATGAGTTGCGTGATATTATGGCTACTATGCTTTATGATGAAATTCAATTAAATTATAAGCATAATATTGGACAAAAAGGAATATATTGTAAAAAAATAGATGGTGAAGATTATTACTATGAAAAACGTGAAGAAATATCTAAAGATTATTGGGATAATTATGTAAGTAAAAAATATAATGAATATGGAAGAGCAAAATCAGACAAAGTTGGAGTTAGAGAATTTGAATCACAATTTATTTTCACATCTAAGGATGAATCTAATCAGTATTTTCAAGTTTTTAATAGTATAATAGAAGAAAAAGATAATAATTTCATAGTGAAACGAATATCATCAGAAAAAAATGGATATAATGGATTAACATTTGGAGAAAAAGATAATCAAAGTACTTTTGGTTATGGATATAATGAAAAAGTATTAAAGAAAAATTTAAAAAGATAAAAAGTGTCAATACAAATTGATACTTTTTGCTTTTTTGTGCTATAATCATACTAGGAGTAGTGATAGTTATGAATTTAATTTTACCAATTTATTCAATATTTTTACTTAGTTTATTAATTATTGTTTATTTTAGCAAAAAAAGAGTAAAAACTGATGAAACAAAATTATATTCAATTTTATTATTTATAAGTTTATTTAATGTTATTTTTAACATAGTAGGAATTTATTTAGGATATAATAATGGTGATATGAAATTTTTACATATATTGAATCATTTTGATTTACCACTTTATTTTTGGTGGGCTTCAATATTATGCATATATCTTTTATATGTTCTTTTAGTAAAATCAAAAATTCAAACTTATTTTAAAATAAAAAAAGTAATACTTTATTTTAATTTATTTTTAACTTTAATAAGCATTTTTTTACCATTTGATGTAATAATCACAGAGAAAGCTGGTTATGCTATTGGAATTTGCGTTAATTATATATATTCAATATGTGCAGTATATTTATTGTCATGTTTAATTATAGCAATTATGCTAATAAAGAGAAATAATTTTAAAAAGACAATTCCAATTTTTTCTTTTATTGTGCTAGGTATTTTAGCCGCATTAATACAAAAAAATATACCTTCATTAATAATTGTTCCTTCAATGATAGTTTTTGTTGAATTAATTATGTATTTCACAATAGAGAATCCGGATTTAAAGATGGTAAATGAATTAGAATTAGCTAAGAATCAAGCTGATAAAGCAAATAGAGCTAAAAGCGATTTCTTAAGTAGTATGTCTCATGAAATAAGAACTCCTTTAAATGCTATAGTAGGTTTATCTGAAGTAAATAATACTACAGATGATATAAATGAAATTCATGAAAATACTACTGATATATTAAAAGCTAGTCAAACATTACTTGAAATAGTTAATGGTATACTTGATATAAGTAAAATAGAAGCTGATAAGATGGATATTATAGAAGAAGTATATAATCCTATAGAAGAGTTTGAATCATTAACTAAAATGGCTGAAATAAGAATAGGTGATAAAAATATTAAATTAAATACTAACTTTGCTATTGATATACCAGAAAAATTATGTGGAGATAAAGGAAAAGTTAAACAAATTATTACTAATTTACTTACTAATGCAGTTAAATATACAGAAGAAGGTAATATAGATTTTAGTGTTAGTACAATAAATGAAAGTGATGTATCTAAACTAACAATAATAGTAAGTGATACAGGTAGAGGAATTAAACAGTCACAAATGGATACTTTATTTAATAAGTTTGAAAGAAGTGAAGAAGACTTAAATACTACAATAGAAGGTACAGGATTAGGGCTTGCTATTACAAAAAGTTTAGTTGAAATGTTAGGTGGTAAAATAGTAGTAGATTCTACTTATGGAAAAGGAAGTAAATTTACAGTATTTATTAGTCAAAAATTAAGTGATAAAGAATTAGAAAAAGTAAATGAATTAGATGATTTATCATTTGATAATAAAAAAATATTAATAGTAGATGACAATACATTAAATCTTAAAGTAGCAGCTAAATTGTTTAAAGAATATAACTTTATAATAGATACAGCAAATAGTGGCTTTGAATGTTTAGAAAAAGTAGAAAATAATAAATATGATTTAATATTTATGGATATAATGATGCCTAAGATGAGTGGTACTGAAACATTAAAGAAATTAAAAGAAAAACCTAACTTTAATACAAAAGTAGTCGCACTTACAGCAGATGTACTTCAAAATGGTAAAGAGAATAAATACATAGAAGTAGGATTTGATGATTATTTATCTAAACCTATTAGAAAAGATGAATTAAATAAATTATTAAATAGATGTATAAATGGTATTAAAGAAGAAACTGTAGTTGAAGAAGAAAAGGAAGAAGATCCTAATATACATAAAGTAAGACAAATAACAGATGAAGAAATAGCAGAATTAGATAGAAGATTTCCAACGCCACCAATAGGCGGATGGGATAATGATAAAGAATAATATAGTGATTTTAATTAACATTTTTATATAAATAACATTATATAAATAATTTGACTTTTTAAGCATAATGATGTATTCTAATGACTGATTGGTGAATTATTATGAAAAGTATTATGAAAAGAAAAATTATTTTGAATAAATTATTTAAAACATATTTTTGCAGTAATTAAGAGGCTTTTTTGTGCTCTCTTAATTTTTTTTATCAATTTATAGAGGAGGAAGTATGAATAATAAAATATCAGTAATAATTCCGGTTTATAATACTGAGGATTATATCGAAAAATGTTTAAGGAGTATAATGAATCAAACATATAAGAACTTGGAAATAGTAGTTGTCATAGATGGAGCTACAGATGATTCATTAAGTATCTGCAAAAAATTGCAACAAGAAGATAACAGAATAATAATCTATGAACAAGAAAATCAAGGTGTTTCTATAGCAAGAAATAAAGGATTAGAGCTTGCTACTGGAGATTTCATTGGCTTTGCTGATTCTGATGATTTTTTAGAACCTGACATGTATGAAATAATGGTTAATCATCTTATAAAAGAGAATGCTGATTTGTGTAGAATAAAAGCATTCATATATAATAGAGATGGTGGAATTGAAGAAATTTCTAAAGAAAGAAATACATTTATTTATGATAATAAAATTGATATTATGAATGTTTATTTACAAAATGAATTAAAAATAGCTGTTTGGGATAAATTATTTAGAAAAGATAAAGTTAAAAATTTAAGATTTGATCCAAATTTATTTAATGAAGATGCTGGTTATGTTTGGGAAGCTTGCTTAAATTCAGATAAAGTAGTTATGGATACAAAGCAACTATATCATCATATTAAAAGACCTAATAACTCTTTAACAAGTGCTCCATTTGGAATACATAGTTTAACTTTATATGACTATACAATAAAAAATTTTAATGAGTTATTGAAATTAGGATATGAAAAGCAAGCATATATGTTTTATTTCAACGGATTATTTCACTTATTAAAAGTGTATAAAAGAGATTGGGATAATAATAATTTACCAAATAAATTTGAAGGTAAAATATTAAAATATTTAGATGAATTAGATGATATTACTCATAATCATTGTGAAAATATTGAAAAAATGGATTTAATTCATGCTAAGGATTTAATAGAAATAATGAAAAATAGATTATCAAAATAGCAAGTATTAATGTAGGGGGGATTTTATGTTAATAGGTATAACAGGTAAAACTGCATCTGGGAAATCAACTGTTTCTAAATATTTAAGTTCTAAATATGGATTCAAATATATAGAAGTTGATAAAATTGTTCAAAACATTATGAAAAATGGCACAATACAAAACATTAATGACGATTTAAGAAATAATCACGAAGTTTATGCCAAAAGTAATGTTGAAATAGCTGATTCATTTTTTTCCAATGATATTAACAGTTACTTAATGGATTTGAATTTTAAAAAGGCAATTGATAATGAAATATTAAAAGAAATAAGAAAATATAACGAAAAAGATATTATTATTATTGATTGGATGATGTTAGAAGATTCATTTTTGTTTAGTAAATGTGATATGCTAATAAAAACCGAAATAGATTACAATAAAAGAAAAGAAAGATACATTAATAGAGGAGATAATTTCGAAATTTCAAAATTTTGTTGTATTGATAATATACATCATCCTTATAACGAAAATAGATACTATTATAAAGTTAATACAG
>JAUNNO010000029.1 GCA_030531425.1 bacterium | reverse complement strand
ATTACTGCTGATAACGAAATTAACGTCAAAGAGATAACAAGATTAAGAGAATGGATGGAGAAAAATACTCATCTTCTTGGAACTTTTTTCTACGATAGATTACATATAGTTGTTAACGATGTTTTAAAAGATGGTGTATTAGATGATACTGAAAAACAACAATTATTTATTCTTTTAACATTTTTACTTAAAGATAATAGTTTAAATCAAAAGATTGATGTTTTAAAAGAAAGTGTAAAAGAAAAAGAAGTAATTGGAAATAAGTTAATAGAATTAATAGATGATAATACAATTATTAAAAAGATACATAAAGAAGCAATGGCTCAAATGAGAATCTTAGTAAATAGAAATTGTTCTGTATATGCTATAGATAGTGAAATTGTATTTTTATCATTAACGTTAATAGGATTATTAAAATATGATTCTAATTTTTGGGATCATGTAAGAGAAGAATATGAAGAATTATACTCTAAATTTAATGATCAAAAAATAGAAGGACAAATCAGAAATGTAATTAATAAATATAAAACTGATAATGATCCAAGAATAATTTCATATGTATTAAAAAATGCAATAGTACCAAAACCATTCCTACCTTCATTTTTTGATTTTATATTTGATATATATAGATTGAACTTTGATTATAGTATTGATCCTAATTCGGATTTGTATGATGAATTTTCGTTTGTATATGATGGTATAAAAAAAGGAATGAACTATGATGATGATTCTTTAGTTGTTAATGTAACTCATAAAACTTATCAATTAATTAAAACTACAAAAGAATTAATTCTAGACGAAAACAAAGTTAATAGTTTAATTGAATTAAGTGTTGCGGTATTAAAGATTATAGATGCATATTATTGGTCAAATAATACAACAGAATTTGAAAATGAATATTATAAGTTTGGATTTGAAACATGGCGAGAAAGATCAGAAAAAACGATTCAAGAAAGTAAAACGGGTGAGAGTAAATTAAGATCTAGATGGGAACCTGAGTTTAAATTAAATGGTAACCAAATATATATTTCTATTCCAAATCATAAGATTAAAAGTTATTACGATTATGAACAATTAAGAATTAAAATATATAATGATGAAGAGCTAGTTTATGAAAATGATAGACCAGATGTATATGACATTATTGGTGGATATAGAATAGAACAAAAAGATGATGTTAAAATAGAACGTCCAATAGAAAAAGTAAGATATGTATTATCATGTGGTGATGATATTATTTATGATTCTAAGGATAAGTTATACAGAGATTATATTTTCTTTAATGAATCAGGCAATGAAATAAAGAATAATAGAGATTATAAAGGATTAGCTTTATTATGTTCTAAAACAGAAATTGAAGGCATGCAAAAATTATATAGTGGGGATAATTATGTTATTTCATATAAGAGTGTTAATCCAGGAGATTATATTAAAGTTGAAAATGAATTATTCAATTTTTCTACTATTTTAACACCAGGTATAATAGGTCAAGAAAAAGATGGTAAAGTTATAATTAATAATACTGAGCAAATCATATATAGCGAAGTTGAAGGTATAGTATATGAATCAGAGAAAAGTATAAATAATATAGCTTTAATTATAAATGAAGAAAGACATAGATTGTCTGATTATGAAGTTGAAGAAAAACGTAGAGGTTTATATTACAATTATTTTATTAAACTGCCTTTAGTATCAAATAAATATGAGGTTAATATAGAAGAATTAGAAAATGGTTATTATTCTAATAAAAGAAAATTTGCTTTTGTAGTTGATAATAATTTTGAGTTTAAAGTAGAAACATCAAATATTGAAGAATACTTAGTTACTATTAAATTTTTAAATGAAAATTATACAAAGGCTATTAGTTTAAATGATGATGATATTAATAAATTAGTATTTGATGATGATAACTTAGAATTTATTATTCCAAATGGTTTAAGAATATTTAAGCTTGACGATGATAAATGGTATAGACTTGATGATTTAAATAATTATATATGGATAAATGATATTTCTGTATATAGTAATTTGAGAATTAGTGGTATTAATTTCACCTCTGTTCAAGTCAAAGATGAACAATCTAATTTATTAACAACTTTGTTTCCATCGATAGAAAAATTTTATTATGATTTGTCTGTAGGAACTTTAAGATCTTATGATTCTCATAATTATATATATTTAGATTTCTTTAATGAAGATAAAAAGATAGGCTTCTTAAAGATTTATTGTAAGTGTTTTATTAATGAGAATATGACAACAGTATATTTTGATAAAGATGATAATAAATATCACGGAACCATATCGTATTATGGCAAAGGTAATGTTGTTGTTAGAGTGACCGATCAAAATGGAAATATTACATTTGAAAAACAAATTACAAGTAATGATTCTTTCGAAATAGATTCAATTAGATCGTTTGAAAATTATAAATTAGAAGTTGTAGAGAAAAAGTTAGGATTTACTCTTCAATCTAATAATGTTTTATATTCAAAAGATATTAAATATTATTCATTTGATGACTTTGAAGGAAGATATTTCCAAATATATTCTGTTGACTATGATCAAATGATTATGAAGAAATATATTAATAAAACAAGACTCTTATATAATACTTATGTTGAAATTACAGAAAGAGTTGATACAACAAGCTTTATAGGAAACGTATACGTTCATAAAGGTGAAAAGAAATATATAGATAGAATTAATCCAGTCGAAATAGAATTTGCGAGTGATCCAGATTCTAATGGTCAAATTTTAACTTATATTACTAATGAAGGTGAAATGCTATTTAATGATTTTACTAATCATACTATTTTGAATAACTTAGATAGCTATGATGCTATACCTATTTATTCTTATGTAATTAATATGGAAAGGAAAAAATAATTATGGCAAGATTAAATCCAATTCAAGAATCTGAGTTTATAGAAAATGAATTTAGAGAATACTTAAAAGACACATTTAATTTTAGTGATAAAGATTATCAAGAACAATTCATAAAAGAGTTGGACAGACAATCATTATATAAAGGACCATATTTAAATGTTAGTTTACCATTTGTGTCTACAAAGTCAATTAACGAGTTAATCGAAGAAGGAAAAGTAAGTCCATTATTTAGAAAACTAAGTGATATTAAGTTAGATCAAAAGCTTTATATGCATCAAGAACAATCTATAGATAAAATTTGTAACGGACGAAATGTGGTTATTACAACAGGTACAGGATCAGGAAAAACAGAAAGTTTCTTATATCCTGTACTAAATACAATATTAAAAGATATAGAAGCAGGAAATAATGGACCAGGAATTAGAGCAATATTACTTTATCCAATGAATGCTTTGGTTAATGATCAAATAGATAGAGTACGAAAAATATTAACAGGATTCCCAGATATTAGATATGGTTTCTTTACAGGTGAAACCAAGGAAAAAAGTTCAAATAAATTAAGAGAAGAAATGTCTAATTTAGCTGGAGTAGAAATCCCTGATAATGAAATTTTATCAAGAGAAGAAATTAGAGATAATCCTCCTCATTTATTGTTTACTAACTATTCAATGCTTGAATATTTATTAATAAGACCAAATGATTTTAAAATATTTAGTGCCGATTACTTGAAAAATTGGAAATTTGTTATTTTAGACGAAGCTCATACATATAATGGTGCATTAGGTATAGAGGTATCTTTATTATTAAGAAGATTAACAGGTTTATGTGAAAAAAAGCCTAATTTCTTACTTACAAGTGCAACATTAGGACAAAAGAATAGAGATGAGAAAGAAATTGTAGCATTTGCAGAATCTTTAACAAGTTCTAAATTTGACACTGATGATATTATATTTGCAACACGAAAAGAATTAGATTCGAGTAAAATAGAATATGCAGTTGATCCTGTTGAGTATTCTAATATTGATAATAATTTAGATGACATCCAAAAAGTAAGAGATATTTTAAAGAAATATATAAATGTTGATGGTATAGAGTTGCCAGAAATGTTATTTGATTTCTTGGTAAAAGATAAGAATGTGTATGCTTTATATGAAACTTTATCAAAGAAAAATTTGATGTTTAATGAAGCGATGCAACATATGGCATTTTATAATTTTGTAAAAAATGAAGATTTAATTGCGTTAATTCATTTAATAAATATAGCTAGAAAGAATTTTAAAAATCTATATGATATTAAATATCATACATTTATAAGAACACTTTCAGGAGCATATATAACTTTAAAACCAAATAAATATATGAAACTTTCACCACAATACTTAATTAATAATCTAAAAGCTTTTGAATTAGGAAATTGTAGATATTGTAATACTCCATATATATTTGGTAAGGAAATAAACGGTTACCTTCATCAAAATAATGATATAGATATTTATGAAAATTATGGTGATAATGAAAATGTAAGTGTAGATTATTATCTATTAACAGATTCGATAGATGAAGATAATGTTAATACAAATATTTGTGAAGAAGATATCTTATGTGGTAATTGTGGTTATATATATAATAAAGCTAATAAAAATGCTCAACGTTGTGATTGCCCTGAAGAATGTAAAATTAAAGTGTTTAAAGTTAATAGTACTACTTCAAGAAATAATATATCAGAATGTCCTTGTTGTGGACATCATGCTAATAATGGCGTAGTAAGAAGTGTTAATTTAGGAAAAGATGAAGCAACTGCAATTCTAGCACAAATTTTATATAAAGGTATTGATGATAATGAAGAAAAAGAAGAAGTATCAACACCTAAATTCTCATTTTCAGTATCTATTCAAACTGATAACAAAAAGAAAAAAGATGATTATATCAAACAATTTATTGCTTTCTCTGATAGTAGACAACAAGCGAGTTTCTTTGCATCATTCTTTGAATCGAATCATAATAGATTTCTAAGAAAAAAATTAATTTGGGAGGCAATTCAAAAGAATAATTATGATGATATTAGATTTAATACATTAGTATCTAAATTAGAAAAAACAATTCAAGAAGGGGATTTATTTCCTGACTCAAAAATCGATTCAAACAAACAAGCTTGGATTACAGCATTATCTGAATTGCTAAATGTAGATGGTGGATATGGTGCAGAAGGGTTAGGTATATTTTATTTTACTCTTGATGTTGATGGTATTTTAAATGCTATAGGAGATGAAGGTATTAATTATGAATTTGGTAAATATAATATAAACAAAAAAGATTTATCGAATGTATTAAATGTTATATTTAATGTTTTCAGAACAGCACCAGCAATAGATTATTCATCTTCTGGATTAACACCATTAGAAAGACAAGATTATTTAGGATACAGAAGATTTGAAAACTATATTAAGTTGCAAAAACCTAAAGCAGATAAGGGATCTTCTGAAACTGAATTTACAAAAGATGGAAATATAAAAAGTTTACTACCTGTTATAGAGTCTAAAAGTAATACTGTTCTTAATTATATTATGAGAACATTTAGATGCGAGAAAGAAACAGCTATTACTATAGTATTAATGTTATTTAATACTGTAGGCGTATCTTTTCAATTGTTTGAAAAAGCTTCAAAGATAAATGATGAAATATATCAAATATCAACAGATAAATATATTCTTAAAAATTATAAAGCTAGTAAATTTTATAAGTGTAATAAGTGTGGCGTTTTAACTCCTTACAACGTTCATAATGTTTGTCCAACAAATGAATGTGACGGTCTATTATGTGAATGTGATCCGGATGTTGAATTAAAGTCAAATTATTATCGTAAAGAATATTTAACTAAGAAGATAGAAAGAGTTAATATTAAAGAACATACAGCACAATTAAAAGTTGAAACAGCTAAAGAATATCAAAAAGATTTTAAAGCTAAAAATATTAATATTCTAAGTTGCTCTACAACATTTGAAATGGGAGTAGATATTGGTGGACTTGAAACAGTATTTATGAGAAATGTTCCACCTACACCAGCTAACTATGTTCAAAGAGCAGGACGTGCTGGTAGAAGAGATGATAGTTCAGCGTTTGTATTAACTTTCTGTGGAAATACATCTCATGATTATACTTATTTTGATTCACCAGAAAAAATGATATCAGGTGTTATTAAACCGCCAAAGTTTAAAGTAACAAATGAAAAAATTATTTTAAGACACTTGCTAGCAACGGCTTTCGGAATGTTTTTTAGACAAAATAGTTATTTCTTTAATAATATAGAAACATTAGTATGCGAAGGCGGAATAGGTAAATTTAAAGAATATCTAGATTCGAAACCTGAATCATTGAAAGAGTTTATAGATAATAAAATTTTAGATGATCAAACTTTTGATAAGTACTCTAATTATAAATGGTTAGATGTATTAAAAAGTAATGGAGATTACTTAGATAATTTTGAAAAAACTATTACAGATTTGATAAGTCAATTTGAAACAGCAAAAGAAGATGCGAAAGCAAGTGATAATCTTGACATGGCTAATTATTATTTAGATCAAATTAAGAAATTAAAACAAGAAAAGGTAATTCAAAATTTATCTAAATATAACGTTATTCCAAAATATGGTTTTCCAGTAGATGTAGTTGATTTACAAATTTGGAGCGATGGTAAAATAGATAATAAATATGATTTATCTAGAGATTTAAGTATTGCTATTTCTGAATATGCTCCAGAATCAGAAGTTATTGTAGATAAAGGAAAATATACATCAAGATATATTTCATTACCTAAGACAGGACAATTTAAAAGATATTATTATTTTACATGTACAAATTGTGAAAGAGATAACATTGATGAAATTCAAAGCAATCTAACAAAATGTAAATATTGTGGAGTTGATTATGATGAACAAGTTAATGATTATTTTATAGAACCTATTTATGGATTTAAAACTGGATTAAATAAAGAAAGTTCACAAAAGAAACCTAAAAAGACATATGCAGGTTCTACCTCATATTTAGGAAATGGAATATCAGATGATAATGTATTAGTAATTGGTACAAATGATTATGTAACAGTAGAAACAACTTCGGATGATGAATTATTAGTTATGAATAAAAATCCATTCTTTATGTGTGATAAGTGTGGTTATAGTGAAATTATTAAGGGTAGAAATGGAATACTTTCATATCCTAAGGATCACTTAAATTACAAAGGTAAATCTTGTGCATGTGAAACATTACATCCAATTGCGTTAGGACATAAATTTAAAACAGATGTTGCTAAAATTACAATAAATGGATTAGATAATAAACCTAAAGCATTATCACTTTTATATGCTTTACTAGAAGGATTAAGTCAAGAATTTAATATTGAAAGAAAAGATATAGATGGAATAGTTGTAAGAAATAAAAACAACGCATATGATTTAATAATATATGATAATGTTCCTGGAGGAGCAGGACATGTTAAAAGAATTATGGATAAACGAATGCTTGTTGAAACTTTTGAATTGTCGTTAAAGAAAGTTGAACAAAAATGTTGTGATGAAGATTCTTCATGTTATAACTGTTTAAGAAATTACAATAATCAATCTTATCATAAACTTTTAAAACGTAAGTTAGCTATTGAAGCATTAAAAGAAATATTTGATAATATATAAAAAGAACCGGTGACTAATTGTCATCGGTTTTGCTATCTATAACATCTACAATTTCATCTAATGTACTTATGAATAGGTGAGCATAAGTTTTAAGTGTTTCTTCAATCTTAGTATGTCCTAAGTATCTAGCAACAACTTGAATATTAGCCCCTTCATTAATAAGTAATGAAGCACAAGAATGCCTAAAGTCATGAAGCCTAATTTGTTTTACTCCAGATTTATCACAATTACTGTTTTTACGATCTGTAAGAGCGTTACTACTAATAGGCCAAGCATCTGCTGCTACAAAGTAATTTTCATTGAACCCACTCATTTGTTTAGCCTCTAATTTGGCCTTTTTAAGGTCTTCTGTGAGTGCTTTGGGCATCTTTAAGGTTCTTATACTATTTTGAGTTTTAGGGACCACAAATTTGTATTTTTTGATGCTTCCGCAACGATCAGTAATTTGTTTTCTTACAGAAAGAGTTCTATGATCTAAATCTATATCTTTCCATTGTAGGCCTCTAAGTTCACCACGTCTTAAACCACAATAGTAAAGTATTTCAAATATAGCTCTCCATCTTATATCTTCTTCAACTTCTAAGAATTGTTGAAACTCTTCATATGTAAAACATTGTTGCTCAGGCGGTAATTCATTAGGATTATTAAAATTGGTCATCTTAGGATAAACTTTAGTAAAACTAAATTCATACCATGCTGTAGCATAATTAAGTATAGACTTAAGAAACTTATAAATATCATTCTTAGTTCTTGTAGCAAGTGTTGTTTCATATTGCATATAATCATGCCATCTCTCGAAGTGAGAATAACTAAAGTCTTTTAATTTAACTTTAAATAAAGGTTTGAGATAGGGAATCTTATTACCATAATTGTAGTAGGTTGTTTCTCTGACTCTTTTCTTTTTGAATTTTAAAAATAGATCAATTATTTCTTCAAATGTCATTTCGTTTTGATTAACTTTTTCATGTAGTGACATCTTAAATTCTAATTCAGCTTGTTCAGCTTCTTTTTTAGTAGCATATCTTCCAGACTTCTTAGGTTTCTTAGTTCCATCAAAGTCTTCATATTGTGTTTTAAAAAACCAAATCTTACCATCTTTAGTAGGTCTACTATCTTTATATACACCCATAAATAGTTCCTTTCTTAAGGAAATACCGCTAAAAACTTGTAAAAATTTGCAATTATGCTATAATAAATTTAGAAATCCAAATTCATTGTATTTTTATATAATGTTTATTGTTAAGTTTCTCGGACTCAAACAAACGGTATTTCTGATATTCTCGTATTTCGCAGTACGAGATTTTTTTTATATATTTTTAGAAACTCTTATAGCTTTATGTATATTTCTAACATTTAGTATAAAATCTTCGTTAGTATAAAATTTTGGTAAGAATGTTTTTGAATTATTATTGTTTAGAGGTGCTACTAAATATCCATCATCTTTGATATATACGTGAACAAATAACATAGTGTCATAGTCATGAAGTTTTAATAAATAATCTCCCTCATGTTTAAGAATTTTACCATCTAATGATTCAGCTAATATCATATCTCCTGGATTATAAATAGGTGATAATAAATCATCTGCTACTTCAAACATAATATAATTACCATTAGGCTTTAAATATTTATTTGAAATCCATTCATAATCAACAGGTGATTTAATCCATTCGTCAGTTGCTATATCTATTACAGCAATTTTTCTTTTACTTGTAGATTTTTCAGGATCAAATCCTTTTTCATTAATAGCTGAATTAGGAGTAGTTAATTGTTCAATAGTAGTATCGAATAAAAATGCTAGTCTACCTAAATTATGTTGATTAGGATAAGTTCTAGCTTTTACCCAGTCACATGCTACTGAATAAGGAACTCCAAGTTCATCAGATATATCCTTTCTAGATTTTTTCTTTTGATCTAATAGAGCAGTCAAATTGTTTCCTAAAGTTATTCTCATTTCTTCTTTAGTCATTTTATTTGCCATTTTATCTACCTCCAATACCATCTTAAAATAATTTGATAAATTTGTCAACTTAAAAAGAAAGAAAAATGATAAAAATGATAAATTTAGTATTTACAAAAGAAAGTGAGTACAGTATAATGAACATGAAGATACGAGGAGGTGATAAGATGAAGTTTACGATGCGTGCATTACGAGTAAATGCTGGATATACAATAGAACAAGCCAGTAAAGAACTTGGTATTAGTACAGTAACATTGCGAAGTTATGAAACTAATAAAACAGTTCCAACCGTAAAAATGATGCAAAAGATATTTAAGTTGTATAATGCTAAATCTATCAATTTTTATGAATTAACAGATGACAACAAAATAGAAGTAAAAGAATAGTCCGAGAAACTATTTATTAGGTAAACATTATATAAGCATACAATGGAGGAGGATTTTAAATTATGCCAAAGAAAAGAAAAAGTTTAACTAAAGAACAAATAGATGAAATAGCTCAGTATCAATGGGCTAATATTAAAGACATAATGGATATAGGTGCTATAGGAAGAAATAAAGCACGAGATATCTATAATTTAATTAGTGAACAATTTTATCAAAATAAAGATAAAGTTCACAATGGATTAGTTCCAATGGATATGGTGTTGGAATATTTTAACATTACAAAAAATAGTCTTGTTTCAATTGAACCCAATGTCAGTTTATAACAAGAAAAAATTATTTTACTTTATGAAACCGGATAATTTCTATGATAGAGATGATATCAAAAGAATAGATAAAATGGATCATGCCGGTGATATGCTTACTCTATATGATAAGCTTATATTCTTTACAATGAATAGAGATGGCTTATTAGCGTATAAGATGGGTGATGGATATGAGGAATATCCTATAGAAGATATAGCTGAAGATTTTAATTATCCGGTGGAATTAGTAAAAGAAACATTAGATGTATTTTCTAAGTTTCATACTATAGAACAAACCGAAGAAGGTTTTTATTTCTTCCCGGATTCTTTGGAATATACTCAAAGTACAACAGTAGGTGCTGAGAGAAAAAAAGAACAGAGAAAGAATAAAAGATTGAAGCAAGAATTAGAAGATGAAGAGTCTGAAGATGATGTGGAAGAAATAGAAAAAAGTGTAGAGGTGGACGATTGTCCGGGATATATACAACTAAACAAAGAACAAAATACAAATCAACAATTAATATTAAATAAAAATTTAAATAAAGAATTAAAAACAAATGAATATAAAGATACAAATAAACAAATAGACAATAATTACATGAACACAATAAAACAAATAATAGATAAACTAAATGAAATAACTCATAAGAAGTTTACTATTAATAATGATTTTGTGAATAATTGGATAGTTGAATTATTGGATCAAGGATATACATTAGAACATTTTATTAAAGTTATAAAAATTAAAAATGATGAATGGGGAGATGACCCTGAAAGAAGAAAATTCTTAAGACCAGGGACACTATTTAATCCAGATAACTTTGATAAGTTTCTAAGAAATGATTTTAATAAATCTGATGAAGAAAAGCTTGAAGATGCTTTAGAGGAGTTTATTAATGACGAAGAGTGAACTATCAGTGATTATTAAAGAACTTTATAAAAAATATCCTCAGGAATTTGATTCAATGAATAAAAGTGAGAAAGTAAGATACGCTAATGAACTATACGATACAGTTGGTAAGTATGATGCACAATTAGTAATGTCAGCTGTTCTTAGAATCTTTAATAGAAATTATCCTAAACCGCCAAATAAACAACAATTATTGTTATATATAAGTAGAATGTTATTTGAAAGAGCATCTGAGGTATTTTGTAGAATGCATAAGAATGGATATTTTAAACAAAACTTAAGTGGCACTGAAGAGGAAATAAAACAAAAAGAATTTGAATTGTTCATGGAGGTAAGTGAAGATTTTATTAGATATAGATTAAGTCCAAGATGGAAAATGGAAATAATAGATGCACCTAATAAATATGATTATGTAAGTGAGTTTAAAGGGTTAATTCTATTTGATGAATCATTACCAATCCCCCCGGGGTGTGGACCTAATGCTAAATGTTAAATTTCACCACCCACTGCCCACCTAAATACACACAAGTATAACTTTTCCGTGAGTTTTTTGGAAAATAAAAATTTACGAAAAATGATAATTAGCATCCTAATAGGGGTGCTTTTTAAATATTTACGTAAACAGATACTTAAAAATTGTAAAATTATGATATAATTATGTATATATTTATATTCCTTGAAAAAGAAATGATTGGAGTGGTAATAGTGGCAAATAAGAATACAGATTTAAGAAAAGCAAATGGTTCAAAAAATGATGAATTTTATACACAGTTATCTGATATAGAAAAAGAACTGAGAAATTATAAAGAAGATTTTAAAAATAAAACGGTTTTTTGTAATTGTGACGATCCATATGAAAGTAATTTTTTTAAATATTTTGCATTAAATTTTAATGCCTTAGGATTAAAAAAACTTATTACAACTTGTTATGCAGGATCTCCGATAATAACAGAGCAATTGTCTCTATTTGATGTTAAAGGTTTAGTGATTAAAGAAACAGAAAGTAAGTCGCCATATAAAATAGAAATTACAGAAGTAACTGATACAAATGGAGATGGAGCTATTGATTTAACCGATGTCGAATATTTAATAAAAAATAAGAACAATACGCTGACTCTATTAAAAGGTAATGGCGATTTTAGAAGTGATGAGTGTATAGAGATTTTAAAAGAATCTGATATTGTGGTAACAAATCCTCCATTTAGTTTATTTAGAGAATATATAGATCAATTATATACATATGATAAAAAGTTTATAATTATGGGAAACACTAATGCTCTATCATATCAAGAAATATTTAAGTTATTCAAAGATGATAAGATTAGAACAGGATATACAAATTTTAATGTAGGAATGTATTTTTTTGTTCCTGATAGTGTTGAAAAGTTTCATAAAATCGTTGATGGTAAAAAAATGGTAAGAGTAGCAACTTCATGTTGGTTTACTAATTTAGAGGTTAAAAGACATAAGGAAAAATTAATCTTATATAAAAAATATACAGAAGAAGAATACCCTAAGTTTGATAATTATGATGCTATAAATGTGAATAGATATATTGATATACCTGTTGACTATTTCAAATATATGGGAGTTCCAATAACATTTTTAGATAAATATAATCCTGCACAATTTAAAATTATAGATGGACTACATAGATATGCATTATACGATGTATGTGGAACCAATGATTATATTCAAAAAAATCATTTGGAAGCTACAGATGTAAATGGTAAGTCTATGTATTTCAGAGTTGTCATCCAAAGATGCGATTTTGAAGAAGGTGATACTAATGGCTAATGAAAGACTTAAAAATGCGAATAGAAACAAAAGTGATGAGTTTTATACTAAATTAGAAGATATTGAAAAAGAATTAAAATATTACAAAAATTATTTTATGGATAAAATTGTATTGTGTAATTGCGATGATCCGTTTGAAAGTAATTTTTTTAAGTATTTTGCATTAAATTTTAATTCATTAGGATTAAAAAAGTTAATTTGTACTTGTTATGATAATTCTCCTTTTATGGGGACACAGTTATCTTTATTAGATCTAAATTATGATATTCCTAATAGAAACAAAAAAGCGTATAAGATTGAAATTTCAGAAGTTTCTGATACAAATGGAGATGGAGCTATTGATTTAACTGATGTCGAATATTTATTAAAAAATAAAAAAAATACGTTAGTAACTTTAAATGGTGATGGAGATTTTAGAAGCGAAGAGTGTGTTGAATTATTAAAACAAGCTGATATTGTGGTTACAAATCCACCATTTAGTTTATTTAGAGAGTATGTGTCACAATTAATAGAATATAATAAAAATTTTTTGATTATAGGTAATCAAAATGCAATAACATATAAAGAATTTTTTAAATTAATCAAAGACGGTAAAGTATGGATGGGAGCAAGTATTCATAATGGTGATCGTGAATTTAGAGTTCCAAATGATTATGATTTATCTAATAATTATAGATTTGACGAAAATGGTAATAAATATGTTAAAGTTAGAGGACCAAGATGGTGGACAAATCTTGATTATAAGGAAAGACATGATGAAATTATACTTTATAAAACATATAACGAATATGATTATCCAGAATATGTAAATTATGATGCGATTAATGTTGATAAAACAGCAGATATACCTGTAGATTATTTTGGACATATGGGAGTTCCAATTACTTTTATGGATAAATATAGTCCTAATCAATTTAAAATTGTCGCTTTAGGAATAGTTGGTAGTTGTGAATTTAAATCGGAAAGAAAAATGGAAATTTTAGATAAAAATGGAAATGGAACTGGTAAATATACTGTAAATGCAAAGGGAACTTTGTATAGAAAATATAATCCTGATAAAGATAAAGTTCCGACTTTTAAGGATTGCGAGACAGGTGAATTGTATTCTAGTTTATATGCAAGAATAATTATTGAAAGAAATATGGAGGATTAATTATGGAAATTAAATTACATGAAATTAAAATTAGAGATGTTGTTAATGGGTATGTAGATAGTCAAGAAGATGGTGTTGTTGCTTATGGTGGTAAATTAGATATTAGACCTCCATATCAAAGAGAATTTATTTACGATGAAAAAGAAAGAAATGCAGTTATAGATACAGTTAATAAAAACTTTCCATTAAATGTTATGTATTGGGTAAAAAATGGTGATTCATATGAATTGCTGGATGGACAACAAAGAACTTTAAGCATTTGCCAATATGTAAACGGAGATTTTTCATTAAACTATAGAGGATTTAATAATCTAACTCAAACTGAAAAAGATGCAATTCTTGATTATAAATTAATGGTATATATTTGTGAAGGAACTGATAGAGAAAAATTAGATTGGTTTAAAATTATAAATATAGCAGGAGAAAAACTAACAGATCAAGAGATGAGAAACGCAATGTACACTGGCCCATGGTTATATGATGCTAAAAGACATTTTAGCAAATCAAATTGTGCTGCATATAATATGGCTAATAAATATATGAATGGCGATACATTAAGACAAGCATATCTTGAAACAGCGTTAAAATGGATTAGTGATGCAGAAGGTATAGAAATTGAAGATTATATGTCACAACATCAAAATGATCAAGATGCTGATGCATTATGGCAATATTTTGTAAAAGTAATTAATTGGGTTGAAACATTATATCTAGATACTAGCAAGAATGCAGTTTATAAAAATAAGATGAATAATATTCAATGGGGATTCTTATATAATACATATCATAACAATAATTACAATTCTAACAACTTAAGAGCTGAAGCAGAGAGTTTATTTAGTGATCCGTTTGTTTCTGATAAAAAGGGTGTTTTTGAGTATGTATTATCTTCGCATCATCCAGATGATTTAAGAATGCTTAATATTAGAGTGTTTGATGAAAAGACAAAACAAACAGTTTATAATAATCAAAATGGAGAATGTCCAGATTGTAAGTTACAAGGATTAAGCAAACATTATGAAATAAATGAAATGGAAGCTGATCATGTATCTGCTTGGAGTAGAGGCGGAGCTACTACAATTGATAATTGTCAAATGTTATGTATTCATCATAACAGATTAAAAGGGAATAAATAAAAAGTCTAAGAAACTTTTATATAAAATAGAGTCTAGAAAATATCTAGGCTCTTTTATTTATGAAATCATATAATGCTTCTCTTGTCCCACAATTACTGCAAATATAAGTTTTATTATCTCTTCTTGAAATAGCAGGTGGTTCTGAATATTCCTTATGGCAATTAGGACATATATTAAATACTTTAAATGAATCATCATTCATATTTATACATATCTCTATCGCAGTTTGTCTATCAGTTATTCTTTTGGCACCTTCTAATGTTAGTGAATATATATTTACTCTTGAATCATTATTTATATATGAATCCACAAAGTAAACATTTCCTTTCTTGTAAGTTCCTCGGATTATATACATTTTTAGCCTTTTCTAGAGAGTAATGTTACTTTAGTAGCAATTATACATAATTGATTATTATCGATGCCTATAGCACCTTTAATGCCAATTAAATCGTTCTCTTCAGAGTGCTCTTTGAACATATTATATAAGTGTTCATTAATAGTTATTGGGAGTGTAATATCTCCATCTTGATCCGATACAATAATACTAATACAAAAAGCATCATTTGTTTTAGAAATATCATGTAATTTTCCTATAAGCATAAGTGTGTTTAATCCATTCATAATATACCTCCTTAAAATAGATTGTGTTATTAATCACTTATCTTATAAAATTAGTCAAGTATATGCTCCAGGAACAACTTGAAGAGAACATATATTCTTATGAAATCCTTATAAATAAAAGCCTCATAGTATATGCAATTTAATTCATGGGAACGAATTGGCGTTTTTAGATACAAATTGGGAA
>JAUNNO010000080.1 GCA_030531425.1 bacterium | reverse complement strand
ACAAGCACTTTTTCATGATTTCTGAAAAAATTACTTGTTTTTTTTTTTTTTTTTTGCGATAAAATAATAATGTAAAATACGAGGAGGTAATTATGAAGGAAAAAGGTTTTACATTAATAGAGTTACTTGCCGTAATAGTAATACTAGCAATAATAGCTCTAATAGCAGTCCCAATAATAATAGATATTATTGAAGACTCAAAAAAAGAAGCACTAAAAAGGAGTGCAGAAAATTATTTAAAGGCAGTAGAACTCTCTATAGCAAAAGAAAACTTAACTAAAGAATTTAATCCAGATGTTTGTACCATATCAGGAGGAGTAACAAAATGTGATGGAAAAGAGTTAAATGTCACAGTAGATGGAGAACTACCAGATAGTGGTACTATAACACTTTCTAATGGCACTATAGAAAAAACATCATCAACAAAGCTAAAATACAAAAGTGGAACTATGGAATATAAAGAAGGAAAATTGGTATTAAAGGTTCCTAAAGAATTAATAGCAGAAGGAACTATAATATCTGAAACAACATCTGGAATAGCCGTAAATGTAGATAACAAGTTAGTATATTATGTACCAAATGGCTCAACTGAGGCAACAGTATATGGATATAAGGGTAATATTAATTATGCAGATATAATGAGTTTAACTATGGCTACACTGCAAACAAGCGGAGATATAGAAATAGCATCAAAAGTAAAAATAAATGATGTAGTATACGACGTAACCAAAATAGCAGATCAAGCATTTTCAACAATGGGCGGAAATAATAGTATTACAAATGTAATAATACCTGATAGTATTATAAGTATAGGTGGAAGTGCATTTGGAGGATGTACTAATTTGAGTAGTATAGAAATACCAGAAGGTGTAACAAGTATAGGAGATTCTGCATTTTCTGGTTGCACTAATTTAAATAATATAATAATCCCATCAAGTGTTACAAGTATAGGAGGTTCTGCATTTAATGGTACACCTTGGCGAGAATTTAAGTTAAATAATGGTTTATTAATAGTAAATAATATATTATTAGATGCAATGAGTGCAACAGGAGATGTAGAAATACCAGAGGGAGTTAAAATTATAGGCGCATATGCATTTACTACCATGCCGGGTATAACGGGCTCTGGAAATCATAACATCACAAGTATCACAATCCCATCAAGTGTGACAATCCTACCTCACGAAGTATTTTGGGATTGTGCCAATTTAAGTAATATAACAATTAAAAATGGCGTGAAAAGCATAGGCGGACTAGCATTTTCAGGTACTTCTATAAGTAGTATAGAAATTCCAGAAAGCGTTACAAATATTGATTCTAGCGCATTTGTAGGTTGCTATTTAACTGAAATAAATATAAATAAACCTGCTGGTTCAATAGAAGGAGCTTCTTGGGGAGCATATAATCACTCACTTGAACCAGTTCCAGTAAACTGGTTAGGCTAAGGTTTAGAATCTAAATATCATTTACAATTTTTTACAAATAATAATACAATAGTAACCAAAAAGATAAATAAAAGAATTATTTATCTTTTTTATATGATATAATTTTTGTAAGTATATGAGTAGGTGAGTTATGAATAATAGTTATAAATGCCCTAAATGTAATAATTATTTAAGTTATAATGAATCATCTAAGTTATTAAAATGTGAAAATTGTAACATAGAATATAAAATACAAAATAATAATATTAAAAATTGTTATATATGTGGTGATTGTAATGCTAAAGTTATTAGTAGTAAAAATATGGATAAATGTATTTATTGTAATAGTAGTAATATAACTTTAGATAATACTAATTTTAATTCTTATAACATAATACCATATGAAATAGATGAAAAAAGAGCAAAAACTATATTAAAAAAATTTTATAACTGTAGAATATTTAAACCTTCAAAATTTAATCTCAACAATTTAACTAAAATATATATGCCTTATGATTTATGTAGTTATAAAATAAGTGGAAAACTTAATTACAGTTGTAATAAGATAACTAGGTTTAGAACAGGGGGTAATAGATATAATAAGATTGATTCATATATGTTAAAAAGAGAAGCTAAAATTGATATATCTGATTGTTTAATATATAAATCTTCTAATATAGATGAAAACCTAGTAAATAGAATTGGACCATATGATACAAATAAAATAAAACAAGTAGATAGTAATTATTTAGATGAATATATTATAGAGCTTGAAAATAAAAATACTAATGATGAGATAAATACTAATTTTTCTAAAGAAGTAGAAAAGAGTATAAAAGGATATAAAGATATAAAATTAATAGATATGGAATCTAAAATAGATTTTATATCAAAAACATCAGTACTAATACCTGTTTATATATCAAATATAAATTATAAAGGCAAAAAATATATTATTGCTATAAATGGAGAAAATGGAAATATATCAGGATATGTTCCAATTAGTAAATGTAAAATATTTTTATTATGGATAATAATTTTTGTGCTTGTTTTTATTATAACTTTTTTGTTTAGTTATTTTAAGGTGATAAAATGAAGAAATTGTTTATAATATTATTCAGTTTATTTATAACTTTTAATGTAAGAGCTTTTACTAAGAATCAAAATATATATGATTATGGTCAAGTTTTAACTGAAAAAGAAGAAGAAAAAATTCAAGAAAATATAAATAATTATAAAGAAAGATATAATGAAGATTTATATATTATTACGCTTAAATATTATTCCGTTAGTAATTTAGATTTTTACATAGATTCTTTTAATGAAAAATATAGTAGTGAAATTAATTCTAAAAATTATACTATAGTATCATTTGATACATTAAAAGATGATTTTAGTATAAAATCATTTGGTAATTTAAATAGGAATATTGATAAAAATGAATTAATAAAAGAAAAAAATAATT
>JAUNNO010000028.1 GCA_030531425.1 bacterium | reverse complement strand
ACTTTGTAAAGTAAACTTTTTTATAATAATTATATATTATATAATTATTAGTTTAATACTATATAAAATTAAAAATAAAAAATATAATTATATATTAATATTAATAATATTGTTATTGGTTCATTCAAATATAAATAAGTTAAATAATAATTTATTTGTTGGTTTTATTGATGTGGGTCAAGGTGATAGTATATTAATAAAAACTCCATATGATAATACAAACATATTAATAGATACAGGCGGCAATTATAAATATAATATATCAGATAATACTATAAGTTATTTAAAAAGCTTAGGAATACAAAGACTTGATTATCTTATTTTAACTCATGGAGACTATGATCATATGGGAGAAGCAATTAATTTAGTTAATAATTTTAAAGTAGAAAATGTAATTTTTAACTGTGGCGAATATAACGATTTAGAACAAGAATTAATTAAAGTATTGGATAAGAAGAAAATTAAATATTATTCATGCATTAAAGAATTAAATATTGATAAATATAAATTACAGTTTTTAAATACAAAAGAATATGATGATGAGAATGATAACTCAAATGTAATTTATTTTAATTACATGGACTATAAATTTCTATTTATGGGAGATGCTGGAATAGAAAAAGAGAAGGATATTCTAGAAAAGTATAATCTTAAAAATATAGATTTTATAAAAATAGGTCATCATGGATCAAATACGAGTAGTAGTGAGTATTTTATTGATAAGATTAATCCTAAATATTCCATGATTAGTGTAGGTAAGAATAATAGATATGGTCATCCCAAAGATGAGGTATTAGATACTTTAAAGAATAGTAAAATTTATAGAACGGATTTAGATGGATCTATTGAGATTAAATTAAATAAGAATGGATATAAGATTAGGACGTGTCCGCCATAGGAAGGAGCAGAAGATGAATTATTATGATGAGATAAAAAATGAATTAATAAATAATGAGATAAATAGGAAAGTTAAAAATTATTCAATTAATAGAAGTGATTTAAATACATATTATAATGTAGGAAAGATGTTAAGTGAAGCAGGTAAACATTATGGCGAAGGTATTATAAAGGAATACTCAAATCGTTTGACAATTGATATTGGAAAAGGGTATGGGCCATCGAATCTAAAAAGAATGAGACAATTTTATTATGTGATTGAAAAAGGTGTGGCAATGCCACACCAATTAAGTTGGTCACATGTTCTTATGCTTCTTCCGTTAAATGATTTAAATGAAATAAATTATTATATTAATATAACAATTCAAAATAATTATGGATATAGGGAACTTGGAAAGAGAATTAAGAATCGAGAATATCAAAGACTGGATAATAATACAAAAAATAAGTTAGCAAAGAAAATAGGAAACAATGTTATTGATTTTGTTAAGAATCCAATATTAATTAAGAACAGTTATAATTATAAAAATATATCAGAAAAATTATTGCAGAAATTAATTCTTGAGGACATTACTTCATTTATGAAAGAATTAGGAAATGGATTTAGTTTTATAAATAATGAATTTAAAATTAAAGTGGGAGATAATTATAACTATATAGATTTACTTTTGTATAATATTAAATTTAAATGTTATGTTGTAATAGAACTAAAAGTTACTAAACTAAATTCGAATCATACAGGACAAATTCAAAAATATATGAATTATATTGATAAAAATGTAAAAGGGTTAGATGATAATAAAACTGTTGGCATAATAATATGTAAGCAAAACAATCAATACGTCATTGATTATTGTTCTGATGATAGAATTATTGCAAGAGAATATGAATTAGTATGATATAATTAGATATAGGAGTTGATAAAATGAAATATCTTGGAAGTAAAACGATTGAAACTGATAGATTAGTATTAAAAGCACAAACTATGAATGAGCAAAAATATTTATGGAGTGTTTTAATGATTCCTGAAGTTAATAGATATTATTTAACTGTACCAAAAAAGTTTTCAGAAAAATTAAAAAATTGGTCTAAACAAGAAGAATACTATAAAGCAGATATGGAACATGCAAATGATTTAGATGTTTTTAGGTGGAGTATCTTTTTAAAGGAAAGTGGAGAGTGTATTGGAAGAGTTTCTTGCCATGAAGCAAATGCAGAAGATAATAATATAACAAATCCAAATATTAGAGGTGTTGGATGGTATTTAGATCCAAAATATCAAGGCAAAGGATATGGTTATGAGGCAGCAAATGCAATGATGGATTATATGTTTAATGAATGTGATATAGATGAAATAAGAACTGGTGCAGCAATTGTAAATCCAGCATCATGGATGATAATGGAAAAATTTGGATTTGTAAGAACAGATAAAACAAAACTCGTAGAATATACTTATGTTGAAGAACCAGTTGAAGATTATCAATACTATTTAACTAAAGAAATGTATTTAAATAATAAAAATAAAAGAAATTTAAAGTAGCGTGTGCTACTTTTTTTCTTTGAAATAAAAGCATTTAAAGTGATGTACTAACTTACCTGTACGGGTTGGCAAAAATAATAGATACGGTCATCCCAAAGATGAAGTTTTAGAAACATTAAAGAATAGTAAGATTTATAGAACTGATTTAGATGGCTCGATTGAGATTAAATTAAATAAAAATGGATATAAAATTAGAACGTGTCCGCCGTAGGAAGGAGAAATTAAATGAATTATTATGATGAGATAAAAAATAAGATAATTGATAATGAAGTATATTCGAGGGTTAAAGACTATTCAAAAGAAAGGCATACTGTCATTACATATTTTGAAATAGGAAAATTACTAAACGAAGCTGGTGGTAAGTATGGAGACAATATAATTGATGAATATTCTAAAAAGTTAATGTTAGAAGTTGGTAAGAAATATAATAGAAGTACTTTGTTTAGAATGAAACAATTATATACAATATTTAGTAATGAAAAAGTCGCACCACTGGTGCAACAATTAAGTTGGAGCCAATGTTTAATATTAATTCCAATTAAAGATATAAATGAAATTTTTTATTATGCTTTACAAGTCAAAAATAAAAGATTATCAAAAAGGCAATTAGAAGAAATAGTTAGAAATAAAGAATATTCTAGAATACCAGTTGAAACAAGAAACAAAATAACAAATAGCGAATCATTAAAAGTTCAGGATTTAGTTCCTAATCCAATATTAATCAAGAATAAAAATAATATAGATATAATTAACGAAAAAGTATTACATAATTTAATATTAGAAGATATAGAATCATTTATGCGTGAATTAGGAAATAATTTTAGTTTTATTGGTAGCGAGTATAAAATTAAAATAGGAGATACTTATCATAAAATAGATTTACTATTATTTAATATAAAATATAATGCATATGTAGTAGTAGAATTAAAAGTAACTGAATTCAAAGTTGAATATATTTCACAAGTACAAAAATATATGAATTATATAGATAAGAATATAAAAGAAATAAGTAATAATAATACGATTGGTATATTAATTTGCAAGAAAGAAAATAAGCTTGTAATTGAATATTGCTCAGATGATAGAATTGGTGTAAGAGAATATGAATTAGTATGATATAATGAATATAGGAAGTGATGCTTATGTCCAAAGAATCAAAGCTATATCTATTTTTAGATAGAAAAGATTACAAAAAGGAATTATCAAAAGATAATGTTGTAAATGTTATTGGAACAAAAGGATCTGGTAAAACAACAAGTACTCTAAAATATATAAATGACGATAATTATATAGTAATTAATTGCGATAGATTATATGAAATGCCTACTGATAGTGATATTGAAGATTCTTATTTAAAAGAAATAAGAGATATTTTAAAACATAAATATGGAAAAGTTTTAGAAGGAGAAGAATTTATAAAATGTTATAACGATATTTTAAAATTCATATTAGATAAAAATAAAAAAGCATTAATTGAAGGAAATGTAATTTATGATATAAAACCAATATCTTCATTAAAAGGTACTGTAATAGTTAAGAGAACTGGGATAGTGAAATGCTTTGTTAGGACAATTAAAAGAGATTATCCCATTTCATATTTTCTTAACCAAGAAATCGAAAAACATGGTAAAATATTAGGAAGATTTTATAGATTAAAAAACATTATAAAAAGAAGAAAAAATATTTTTAAAATTTATCATGAAATAGAAAATATAATAGATGAATTAAATAATATAAAAGAATGATTAGCTGTAGTTATTAAATTGACTACAGTTTTTTTCTTTGAAATAAAAGGATTTAGGGTGATGTACTAACGGACCTGTACGGGTTGGCAAAAATAATAGATATGGACATCCAAAAGAATCTGTTCTTGACACATTAAGTAATAGTGCTATTTATAGAACTGATTTGGATGGTTCGATTGAAATTAAATTAAATAAGAATGGATATAAGATAAGGAGTTGTCCACCATAGAAAGGAGTAAAAGATGAAGAATGAAACAGAAGCAATATATAATCAAATTGAAAATAAAATATTAAATCATGAAATATATCAAAATGTAAAAGATTACTCAAAGGCTAAAGAGAAAATGAAAACCTATCTTGAAGTTGGAGAGTTAATAAGTAGTGTTGATACCAAATATGGTAAAAGTATTATTAAGGAGTATTCAAATAGGCTGATAACTAAGTTTGGCAAAAAATATTCTGTTTCTCTTTTATATAAAATAAAACAATTTTATTCTATAATTCAAAAAGTCCCGACAATGTCGGGAAAATTAACATGGAGTCATTGGTATGAGATGTTATCAATAGATGATATAAATAAAATAAAGTATTATGTTTATCAGTGCGAAATTAATAATATTGATGTTCGTGGATTGAGAAACATAATTAAGGCAAATGAATATGAAAGATTAAACGAAGAAACTAAATTAAAACTAATAAATAAAGAAGAAAACAATGTTGCAGATTTTGTTAAAAATCCAATATTAATTAAGAATAGTTATAATTATGAAAATATATCAGAAAAATTGTTACAAAAATTAATTTTAGAGGATATTACTTCATTTATGAAAGAACTGGGACAGGGTTTTAGTTTTATAGATAACGAATTTAAAATTAAAGTAGGAGATATTTATAATTATGTAGACTTACTTTTATATAATATTAAATTTAAATGTTATGTTGTAATAGAGCTAAAAGTAACTAAACTAAATTCAAATCATACAGGACAAATTCAAAATTATATGAATTATATTGATAAAAATGTAAAAGGATTAGATGATAATAAAACGGTAGGGATAATAATTTGCAAACAGAATAATAAGTTTGTAATAGATTATTGTTCTGATGATAGAATTATTGCAAGAGAATATGAATTAGTGTGATATAATTGATATAGGATGTGATTAATGTGAAGCAATTAAAGAAAGAGAATATAATTATTAATTATTCTGAGTCATTGGAAGAATTATCTATTAAAACGATAGAAATATTAATCGAAAAAGCCAGTGAGTATAAAGTATTATTTGATGTTGAAGATTATGAACCAATTGTAGCGAACTATTTTGATAATCTTGATGAATTTAGAAAATTTATATATGATTTAAGAGGTGAAAAAGATTCATTACCAGAGTATGCTCGTGGAACATATGATAAAGGAATGATTAATGCATGTGTTGATTCACAAAAGCAAATGAATAGATTATACACTGCATCTCATGAATTATTTCACATATGGTATATGAAATATATACTTAAAAATGATTATAGTAAAAGAATAGTTTGGTATGATGAAGGAATGGCACAATTCTTTTCTGGAGAAAAGAGAAGATTAGACTCAGAAGAAAAATTTAAAGATTATTATTTTAATGTCAAAGAATCAACTAAAATTATTCCAAACTTAAATCAAATTAAACATGGGAATTCATTTTGCAATGAAAATTATAATGGGTATGATTTGAGTTATTTATGTATAAGGTATTTATCTGAAATAATGTCTCAAGAAAATTTTAAAGCATTAATGTTAGATTTTAATCAAATAAAAATGTTTGGAAATAATGTTATAAATGATATGTTTGAGTATTATGATAAAAAAATTGAGAATAAAAGGGTTAAATAAGCAACTAGAAATAGTTGTTTTTTAATGCTTTTTTATGATGTACTAACTAACCCGTACGGGTTGGTAAGAATAATAGATATGGACATCCAAAAGAAGAAGTGTTAGATACTTTAAAAAATAGTAAAATTTATAGAACTGATGTTGATGTACATTTAGTATAGAATTATATACTGAATGGAGAATATAAAAAATTTTATAATTATGATAAACATGATATAATATGTTTAGAAGGTGATTTAAATGGTGAAGATAAGAGTAGAAGATTATGAAGAATTTGGCTTAGGGGATATATACTATGGCTTATTAAGTTTTATATCAAAGTATGTTAATCAAAATTTTGATCCATTAGAAGTCTTAATGTTAGATGATAATCAACAATCAAAATATGCAATTGCGATTAATGTTATGAAAGAAAGTTTAAAAGAAATATTAGACTATCTAAAAAATAATAGTGAAGTTTATTTACCTAAATTAAACAAAAGTGTAAATATTAATTCAATAAATGTTGAAGAACAACTAGCTGTTGAAGAAAGATGTAAAGAATATATGATTTTAAAATTAAATAAATATTTCACTGGATTAAATTTACAAGTAGATTCTCATAATAAAAAAATGTAAAGTACAATTATGTACTTCTTTTTATTTCTAGGCTAAATGATTATTAACAGATTTACATGGTTCAATAGAGATTAAATTAAATAAGAGTGGATACAAGATACGAACATGCCCACCATAGGAAGGAGTAATAGATGAATTATTACAATGAAATAAAAAATAAATTAATTGATGATGGAGTATATTCAAAAGTTAAAGACTATTCAAAGGAAAGACATACTTTAATTACCTATTATGAAGTAGGTAAACTATTGTTGGAAGCTGGTAGTGCTTATGGAGAAGATATTATTGGTAATTATTCAGATAAGTTAACAGTAGAGGTTGATAAGAAATACAATCCGAGAACATTAAGAAGAATGAGACAATTATATCAGTTCTTTGATAAACAAAAATGGTCCTCACTGGTGGACCAAATTATCAATTAGTCATATAAGACAATTAGAAGAAATAATTAAGAATAATGAATATAAAAGATTACCAATTGAAACAAAAGAAAAATTAATAAATAATAATAAATTAGAAGTGAAAGACTTGATACCTAATCCCATATTAATTAGAAATAAAAATAACATAGATATAATTAATGAAAAAGTATTACATAAATTAATATTAGAAGATATTGAATTATTTATGAAAGAACTTGGTAATAATTTTAGTTTTATAGGAAGTGAGTATAAAATTAAAATAGGAGATAATTATCATAAAATAGATTTATTACTTTTTAATATAAAATATAATGCATATGTAGTAGTAGAATTAAAAGTAACTGAATTCAAAGTTGAGTATATTTCACAAGTTCAAAAGTACATGAATTATATAGATAAGAATACAAAAGAAATAAGTAACAATAATACAATAGGTATATTAATATGCAAGAAAGAAAATAAATTTATAATTGAATACTGCTCAGATGATAGAATTGCTGTTAGAGAATATAAATTAGTGTGATATAATAATTTACTAGAAAGTTGTGATATTATGAAAATTATATTAGGTTCAAACAACCAATCAAAGAAAAGAAGTATTCAACTAGCTTTAGAATTTTTAAATATTAATGATTATGAGATTAAATGTATATCAATTTCTTCAGAGGTCAGTTCAAAACCATTAAATGCTGATACACTTAAAGGCGCAAGGAATAGAAACAACAATTTACTTCAATATTTAGATAAAGAAATAATAAAATTAATTAAGTCATAAGAATTATCTATATAATAGTTTTTTGACCTAAGTTTTAATTCTAATAATATTTAGTATAGAATGTATTATTACATGTGTTTATTTTATTATCTATTTTGTTTAATATAAATAAAAAGTACTATCATATATATTAAATAAATTATAATGTTAAAAATTAAAAATAATAAAAAGTTATACGAAAGTAAGACTATGCATTAAAAAAATACATAGCCTTTTTATATCAGTAACAAAATAATATTAAATGAATATATTATTTATGTAAGATAAATAATATTTTTCAAAAATTTACATATATTAAATGTAGATGACAACTAGTTATTTTGCTACACCTCATCTTATCAAAAAAGATAAGGTGTTTATATATATATTGAGAGCTTAAGCTCTCTTTTTTAAATATTATAGTTGTTTATTCCATATTTTTCATCTTTTGTATCAAAGAATATTTTATTTTTTATAGGATTATATGTTAAATATCCAAGTATTATATAACAAACTATTATAAGTATAATTGAAATTTTATTTGCTAAACAAGAATTTTTGCTTTTTAAAATAAAATAACTAATTATCTGCGATATTATGATAGATATTGTCATAATTCCTATATTTAAATACATTTTTGGACCTATCTTAAAATATAATGGAAGATATAATATTAAAAATATTGGTATAATACTTATAGCTGATATAAATAGTGATGTAAAAAAATTATTATATTTTACATTAGATTTATTTAAAATTATATAATCTATTATTCCTTCAAATATTACGCTCGTAAATAATAGCTTTTGATGTTCCCAAATCGACTCATTAACTGGTGCAAATATAGCAGTTATACAGCATGGGATTAATTCATATACAAAATGAATTATAAAAGCTAAAATAAATATACCTATTGAACTTATAATTTTTATTTTTTTTAAATTCATAATTTATTCCTTTCTATTTATACTAATAATGGTGATAATATGAAAATAAGACTTGGTTATGCATGTGTTCCAGTTAGTATAGATGAAACATCTTCTCATAATTTGACTTATACTAATTATAAAAAATTAAAAGATAAAGCAAACGAAAAATTAGATTATGTAATAAAACAAAACTTTTCTTCACTTGAAAAAATTTTAACTTACAATATAAAAAATGATATTTTATTTTTTAGAATGTCTTCAAATATTCTACCACTTGTAACTCATCCAGAAATTGAATATGATTTTTTTGATAAATATAGATTGTATTATGAAAAAATAGGGGATATTATAAAAAATAATAATTTAAGAGTAGATATGCATCCTTCTTCTTATGCCGTTTTAAATAGTATAAAAGATAGTGTTGCAATATCTACAATTAATATACTCAAAATAATGCAAAAAATGTATAAATATATGAAAATTGATTCTATACTTGTTTTACACATAGGTAGTAAAACTAATTCAAAAAAAGAAGGAATTGACAGATTTATTAAAAATTTTAATACTCTAGATGAAAGTTTAAAAAAAATTATTGTTTTAGAAAATGATGATAAAAGTTATAATATAAAAGATGTTTTATATGTATGTGAACTGTTAAAAATACCGATGGTTTTAGATTACCATCATTATATGGTTAATAATGATGGTGAAAAATTAGAAGACTATATAGAAAGAATATTTAAAACCTGGGATGTAACACCTAAAGTTCATTTTTCATCACCTAAAAATAAAAAAAATATGAGAAGTCATAATGATTATGTAAATGTATGTGAATTTATTAACTTTATTGAAAAAATTAAGTTTACAAAAAAGGATTTTGATGTTATGATAGAAGCTAAAAAAAAGGACGAAGCTTTATTTAGGCTAATTAGAGAGTTAAAATATAAAACTAATTATAAAATAGAAAAAAATACAATTTTTTTATAAAAAAAAGAGGAAATTAAAAATTTTTGTCGTTAACTAATATTGAGTGCATTTGGAAGTGATTTAGTGAAGGTTGATAATAATACTTTAAATGAAATTAGAAATAGTCTTGATATAGTAGACGTTATTTCTAGTTATTTAAAGTTAACAAGTAAAGGTAAAAATTATTTTGGGGTATGTCCTTTTCATGACGATCATTCTCCTTCAATGAGTGTATCTAAAGAAAGGCAAATATATACATGCTTTTCTTGTGGCGCTACAGGTAATGTATTTAAATTCATACAAGATTATGAAAATATATCGTTTATGGAAGCAGTAAAAAAATGCGCTGATATGGCTGGTATATATGTAGAAGTAGGACAAGTTAAAAAAAACAATAAGTATCAGGATTTATATGACATATATTCATTAAGTCAAAAATTTTATCAAAATAATATAAATACCCAGTTAGGTAAAAAAGCAAAAGAATATTTACACTCGAGATTTATTGATGATAATGTAATAAAAGAATTTGGTATTGGCTTATCTTTAAATAATAAAGATGGTTTAACTAAGTTATTAAAAAGTAAAAAATATATAGATTCTTCATTAATAGATAGTGGGCTTGTCAATGAAAATAATTATGAATTAAATGATGTATATAGAAATAGAATAATGTTTCCATTGCATGATTTAAATGGTAATGTTATAGGATATAATGGCAGAGTTTATAACGGTGAAAAAGAAAATAAATATATAAACTCTAAAGAGACAAAGATATTTAAAAAAAGAAATCTTTTATATAATTATCATAAAGCTAAAGAAGAGGTAAGAAAACTTCATGAAGTAATTATAATGGAAGGGCCTATGGATGTAATTAGAGCATATACTATAGGAGTTAAAAATTGTGTAGCTACACTTGGTACTGCGTTTGGATTAGAACAAGCTATGCTTATTAGAAAATTATCAGATAATGTAATACTTTGCTTTGATGGCGATGAAGCAGGCTTAAAAGCTACTAAGGGTGCTATAATTGAATTAACTAAACTGGGTATAACGCCTAGAATAGTTAGATTAGAAAATAATAGTGACCCTGATGAATACATAATAAATAATGGTGCTTCCACTTTTAAAGATAGAATAAATAATCCTATGAATTTAATGGAATTTAAAGAAAAATTATTACATGCCGAGTATAATTTAAATAATACAGAAGAACTTGCGAAGTATATAAACAATATGATTGATGAAATTAATAAAATAGATGATGATATATTAAAAGAAGTAACAATAAATAAATTAAGTAAAGAAACAGGAGTAGCTGTAGATTTAATAAAAAGTAAAATTTCTAAGAAAAACGTAAAAATAGAAGTTAAAAAGAAAAATGATTCTAAATTAGATAAATATATAAAATCAGAAAGAAATTTAGTTTATTATATGCTACAAAGTTCAGATGTAATAAAAATGTATCAAAAAAAAATTACTCATATGCCAACAGAAAAATATAGACAATTAGCATTTCAAATAAGCCAGTTTTATAAGAATAATGGATTTATAAATTATGCTGATTTTGTAACTTATTTAAGTGATGATGATACATCATTAAATACGTTAGGTGAGATTTTATCATTAACACTTAATAATGATATAAATTATGATGAAGTAGAGGATTATTTGAATAATATTAGAGAGTACAATGAAAAAGAACAAAGTAAAATATATAAAAATAAATTAAAGCAAGAATTTGATTATAAGAAAAAATTAGAATTAGCAAATAAAGCAATTGAGATAAAAAAAAGGAGCGAATCTTATGATAGGTGAAATAAAAACTTTTGAAGAAAGAAAAAAAGAATTAGTAAAACTAGGTAAAGAAAAAGGTTATATTACATATGAAGAATTGGCAGAGTCATTAAAGGGGCTTGACTTAGATGCAGATAGTTTAGATGAATTATATAATGCATTTAATGAAAACAATATTGCTATAGTATCAGAAAACGATGCTAACTCTGATGATTCACAAGAAAAAATATTATTAGATGATAATAGTCTTACCAAAGATTTAACAATTAATGATCCTGTTAGAATGTATTTAAAAGAAATAGGTCAAATAAAATTATTAAGTCTAAAAGAAGAAAGTGAACTTGCAGATAGAATAATTGCTGGTGATGAAGAGGCTAAAAACATATTAGCAGAAGCTAATTTACGTTTGGTTGTAAGTATAGCTAAAAGATATGTAGGTAGGGGAATGCTATTTTTGGATTTAATTCAAGAGGGAAATATTGGTCTTATGAAAGCCGTTGAAAAATTTGATGTATCAAAAGGATACAAATTTTCAACGTATGCAACGTGGTGGATTAGACAAGCTATAACTCGTGCTATAGCAGATCAAGCTCGTACAATACGTGTACCAGTTCATATGGTTGAAACTATAAATAAACTTGCGAGAGTACAAAGACAATTAACTTTGGAGCTTAACCGTGAACCAAGTGAGGAAGAGCTTGCAAAAAAAATGAATACGAGTGTTGAAAAAGTTAGAGAGATTTATAAAATAAGTCAAGATCCAGTAAGTCTAGAAACACCTATAGGTGAAGAGGACGACTCACATTTAGGGGATTTTATAAAAGATGAGAGCAGTCTAAGCCCTGAAGAATTTGCTACAAATGAAATGTTAAAAGATGAGATAGCTCAAGTACTTGAGACGTTAACTGAAAGAGAAGAAAATGTTATTAGGCTAAGATTTGGCCTTGAAGATGGAAAGCCTAGAACACTAGAAGAAGTAGGCCAGATGTTTGGAGTTACAAGAGAGAGAATAAGACAAATTGAAGCTAAAGCCTTACGTAAACTTCGTCATCCATCAAGATCTAGAAAATTAAGAGATTATATGGGTGATTAATGAAATTATCTAAAAGATTACAAGCGGTAGCAACTTTAGTAGATATAGGTTCAAGAGTTATAGACGTAGGATGTGATCATGCTTATTTAGATATATTCTTAACTTTAAATAATGGAAATAATTGTATAGCAACCGATATCAATTCCAACGCTTTAAATGTTGCTAAGTCAAATATAAAAAAATATAAATTATCAAAAAAAATAAAAACAGTATTAACTGATGGGCTTGATGGTTTGGATATTAAATACGATGATACCATTGTAATAAGTGGTATGGGAACCCATACTATTTTAGATATATTAAATACAAATAAATTAAGTAATACATTAATAATATCCTCAAATAACGATATAGAACTTTTAAGAATAGAAGTTGTTAAATTAGGGTATTTTATAGATAGTGAAATATTTTTATATGACAAGGGAGTGCCTTACATAATAATTAAATTTATAAAAGGAGTAAAATATTATAAGAAAATAGATTATAGTATTGGACCAATATTAAAAAATAATAAAGAATATATTTGTTATTTAATTAATAAAAACAATAAGGTTTTAACTGTAATAAAAAAATCAAAAATTTTTTTAAGAGTTAAATATAAACTAAATAATTTATATTTAACTTATAAATTAAAAAAGCTTCAAAAATAATTGAAGCTTTTCACATGAAAAAAGTTGGTGAATTTTCAAGATTTTCTTTCAAATTTTCTTTTTCTTGAATAGTAGAAGTATTGATATTATTATTAATATTATTATTATTTTTTAATGGCTTTTCAGTTCTTTTAAATTCATTCATAACTTTAAACATAGTTTTAGCATTTCCAATCATAGGTTTTACTTGCTTTACTAAAGGAATTGCCTGATTAGCAAAATTAAGCGCTTTTTGAGTTCCATTTAAAATTCCTGAAAAAGAAACACCTCTTCCTGAAAATAATCTTGAAAATAAGCCTATCCTTGGAGCAGAAATAGAAGTAGGCATTGTATAAAAATATGGATTATAATAATTCATTAAAGCCTCCTGTAAGTTTTATCTAAAATATTATATGAATTTAATAAAAAAAGTTTTCTATTTTATAAAAATATGTTATAATCAATGTATAGGATAAAAAGGACGTAGGTGATTATATGGATACAAATAAAAAAGAAAACATATTTCCAACCACTTTAAAACGATTGTTTTTAGATATTTGTATATGCATATATAGGTTCTTTAAATATGTATTTTATGGTTTGATTTGGCCTTTTGTACTTATTGTAATGCTAGTAAGTAAAATAATGTTAAAATCAAGAGAAGTAGATGTAGAAAAACTTCGCGAAAAAGGTCAAAAGATTAAAGAAAAAGAAAAATTACGTGAATCAAAAGAAAAACAAAAAATTGATACTACCGCATATAAAAATGAAAATATTGTGTTTAAAAGTAAGGGGTTAGGTTACTATTTAAATTTAATTTTAACTCCTATACTTACGTTTCCAAAATTTATAAAAAATAAAATATATAATTTATCTTTAGTAAAACAATTAAGAAATAAGAAAGCTTTTGATACCAAAACTTTGCTTGTTGACTATTCTGATGAAGATGAAGAAGAGAATAAAGGAAAAAGAATTACTTGGGAATATATAGCTGTTAATCAAAAAGGAAGAAAAATAAAGGGCTATTTTGATGCTTATTCTAGATTAGATGTTCAATCATTCTTACTTGGAGAAGGACTTGCAGTATATAGCGTTAGAACAAGCAAGCTAATAAGGACTTTACATGGAAAATTAGGCAATGGTGGAAAAAAAATAAAAAATAAAGATTTAATATTTTTATTAACTCAATTATCTACTTATATTAAATCTGGAATAACTTTGATAGATGCATTAAATATTTTGAAAAGGCAATTTAAATCTAAAAATATAAAAAATATATTAAGAGAAGTTACTTATGATTTAACAGTCGGAGAAAGTTTTAGTTCAGCTTTAGATAAAAGAGGAAATAGTTTTCCTAAATTATTAATTAATATGGTTAAGGCATCTGAACTTACTGGGGAATTACCTGAGGCTTTAGATGATATGTCAGCATATTATACTGAAACAGAAGCGGCAAGAAAAGAAATGATAAGTGCGTTGACGTACCCTTCTATAGTATTCCTTTTTACACTTGCTGTAGTTACATTTGTTATGATTTATGTTGTGCCAAAGTTTGTAGAGATTTATGAAACTATGGATTCTTCAGAAATTCCAAAATTTACACTTTTTGTTATAAATGCAAGTGAATATTTACAATCTAATTTCATATGGATATTACTTTCATTTATATTTATTATTTTAATTTTTGTTTATTTATATAAAAATGTTAGAATTATAAGAACTATTATGCAATGGGTATTTATGCATATACCTGTTATGAAAGAAGTTATTATATATAATGAAGTTACAATGTTTTCAAAAACCTTCTCTTCATTGTTATCTCATAATGTTTTCATACCTGATATTATGGAAATTTTAACGAGATCAACGAATAATGAATTTTATAAAATGATGATAATGGATACGGTAGCTAATCTTGCTAGGGGAGATAAAATATCAGCTGCATTTAAAGATCAATGGGCTTTCCCAATACCAGCATATGAAATGATAGTTACAGGTGAAAAAACAGGTCAACTTGCAGAGATGATGTCTAAAGTATCTGTATATTATCAAAGTTTGCACAAAAATATTGTTGCAAGAGTTAAAGCATTAGTTGAACCGATACTTATTATTTTCTTAACTTTTTCAGTAGGAGCTATATTACTTGCAGTAATAATTCCTATGTTTAATATGTATCAACAAGTTCAGAATTTAGGGTGATTTTATGTATTTTTGTATTATAATATTGTTTTTTCTGTTAGGGACAATATTTGGATCTTTTTATAATGTAGTGGGGTATAGGGTACCTAGGGGAGAGTCACTTGTATATCCTTCTTCACATTGTACCAAATGTAATCATAAATTGGGGCCACTAGAGTTAGTACCTATATTTTCATATTTATTTTTAGGAGGCAAATGCCTTAAATGCAAAACAAAAATATCATGGTTTTATCCAGTGTTTGAGTTTACTAGTGGGGTTTTATTTGCACTATCATTTGTAGTATTTGGTTTTACATTGGAATGTCTTTTATCTATACTTTTTATATCAATGTTACTTATAATTATAATAAGTGATTATCAGACGATGATAATACCAGACAGTATATTGATTATTTTTTCTATTTTATTTATTGTTCTTAAAATTTTTATATTTGGGTTAAATAGTATATGGATTTCGTTATTTGAGGCATTGCTTGCCTTTGTATTTATGTTTTTATTGAAACTTTTAGGCGATTTTTTATTTAAAAGAGAGTCAATGGGTGGTGGAGATATTAAGCTTCTTGCTGTATATGGATTTGTTTTGGGATTTCCAATGTCAGTTGTTGCAGTATTTTTATCCGCTTTTATAGCTTTACCTATATCACTAATCTTATTGAAAAAAAATTCTAGTCATGAGATTCCTTTTGGACCATTTCTAGCAATATCTGCAATAATTATAATGCTTTCAAATATTGATTTTACAACTTTTATTAATTTTATATCATAAAAAAATAAGTCATCGACTTATTTTTTAAATATATTTTTTTTGTTTCCAAAAAATGATGCTTTTGATTTTTTTTCATTATTAATTTGAATATTTTCGCTTTTTGGCTTTATATTTGTATCATTATTAATAATATTTGGTTTATTATTTATTATATTTTTGCTTTCATCGCTAATATTACTATTTATATTATTTTTTAATAAATTATTATTTTCTTTTTGAATATCTTCGATAGAATTATTTATATTTTGAACTTTATTTT
>JAUNNO010000079.1:525-3036 GCA_030531425.1 bacterium | reverse complement strand
AAATATAATTTCCTTTAGTAATACATATAATATTATCTATTAAAATTATTTTTTTGTCAATTACTTTATATATTACATTTCAAATCCATATGGTAATAATTCTTCTAAAGTATATTCTTCTAATTTATCATTGTATATAGTATATATTTTAAAATCTTTTGAAACAAATTCACTCATAAATTGTCTACAATATCCACATGGCAAACATTTTTCTTCCTCTTTATCTTGTGGCCCACCCATAATAAGAATTCTTTCAAATTCATATTCACCTTCAGAAATTGCTTTTCCAAATGCTACTCTTTCTGCACAAATACTTTGTATTCCTTGATTTTCAATATTACATCCAGTATATTTTTTACCATTTTTAGTCATTAATACAGCTCCAACTGTATATTTAGAATAAGGAGCATGAGCTTTTCTCCTCATATTTTTTGCTAATACAATATCATCACTAAATTCCATTCTATCCTCCTATTTATATTTTTTTAAATTAATAACTAGCCTTTGGCTTCCAGTTTTTCTCTCTATGCTATCAAAAATAAATTTACCTTTTCCACGAATGGTTATTACATCTTCTTCTCTTATTTTTTTTGCATCTTTATATTCGCAATTAGAATTAATAAATACTCTTCCTTCTTTTATTATTTCTTCTGCCCTATTTCTCGAGGTTCTAGCGATTTCTGCAACAAAATTATCTAATCTCAATGAAGGAACTATTATTTTAACAATTTCAAACTCATTTTCTTTTTGTGATAAATTAATTATATCTTCAACTATTATCTCTGACTTTTTAAATCTAATAAGATTTTTTAATCCATCACACAATATTTGTGAAATTTCTTCTAAACAAATAATATCTGCTCCATTTTCTGTAACAACTATATCACCAAATTTTTCTCTTCTTATTCCTAATTTCATTATTCCACTTAAGTAATCTCTGTGCTCATATCTTAACTCATTTGGTAATCTAATTCTTACAATTTTAAATATATTATCATAGTTTTTTTCTACCATTTCTATTGAAAACTTTTCTGGGGAAAAAATAATAATACTTCTATCAGAATCTATTTTTCCTCCATATACCACATAATTTGATATTCTTTTTTCTTTCAAAGTTCTATTTGCAATTGAAATTTCATTCATTGTTAAAAAATCAGTATGAACAATTCTATTTTTAGTTATTGAAAATCGATGCTTATCCATTATTTTTGCAATTAATACCTTATCTTCTAACATCTTTCCTCATTTCTTATGCTAATATAAGCATTAAAAGTGATGTAATAATCGGAACTGTTATATTATCTGTTCCTTTAATAGAAATAGCCTCTACTATTGTCATAAAAATTGCAACACATATAGCCTTAATAAATATAGCTGATGATCCTATATATGTTAGATATCCTGCAATAATCATAAAAGTTACTAAAAACATAGCTAAACAACCAGCAACACTTTTTTTATTTCCATTTATTCTAAACTGCTTACTCTTAACTGCTTGACCAACAACAGCTGCTAATCCATCTCCATATCCCATAACTATTATTCCACATAAACCAATTGCAGGATTATTAATTATTCCAAATGTAATAATTGCAAGTACAAAAAGAGAAATTGCATAATATACAGTTCCTAAGCTATCTTTATTTTCATCTCCTACATCTCTTTCCATTACTTTAATAATATTATATTTATAAGAAAAAAAGTTTATGAAAACAAAAGCAAGTGGCATAATAGAAGCCCATATCCAATTATCAAAAAATATCATTGCAATAATCCACCAATTTGAAAGCATAATATGAGTATATTTTCTACTAGCTTCCTTACCATTTTTTTCAAAAACCTTTGAAGAAACTAAAATCATTCCTATATATATTATTGAAACTATTATTCCAATTATATTATTCACTTTTTATCCCCCCTCTTTAAATCTGAATAAACATTATTTGCAATCCACTTTTTATTTTTTTCCAAATTATTTCTAATTGTCGATGCTCTAATTGGCACTTTTTCTCTATTATCATCAACTCTTCTATCAATAATTTTCATATAATCTGCTACATATTTACCATAAGGCTCACTACTATAAAAATGAGTAGGTTTTATTCCATCAATAATTTTTAGCAAATATTCCATTTGAATTTTAACACTTTCTCTATCTAAGCCGTATTGATTAGGTGGATTTTTGGCAATTAAAATTTTTACATCTGGATAAATATCTTTTATCCATTTTGCTCTACTTTCAGTATTAGTATCTATTAAATCTGTATCATATATAACTACGATAACTTCATCCATCTCTTTAAGTGCAGTTTCAATAAGAAATTGATGTCCTTTATGAAGTGGTGCAAATTTTCCTATAGTAAATCCTATTTTTTTGTTCTCCATCTTATTAATCCTTCTTTTAAATTATTTTATATTTTATCATATATCTATTATTTTATAAAGATAATTTTTAAAAGGGATTAAATATTTTTTGTTATGCAAATGTAATATTTATTTAATAGTAATGTT
>JAUNNO010000079.1:0-515 GCA_030531425.1 bacterium | reverse complement strand
TATATTGTATTTGAAATACATGTGTTATAATATATGTGTTAGTATTGTATGATTATATGTATAAATAATATACTATCATATTTAAAAGCAGTTTTAACAATTTTGGGAGGCTAAGATAAAAATGTTAGATATGCCTATATTAAAATTCGAAAAAAGTACAAAATATCTAAAAAATCAGCTTGAAATTCAAAGAAACAATAAGCAACTAGTTTTAGATATTATTACTAATATTGGCTTAATTATAAAAGATGATTCAGATAAGCATAAAGATGAGCTTGAGTCTGTCTTAGACTCAGCTAACTTATTCTTACAAAATATTACAAGTAATATAACTATGATTGAACAATTAGACATTGAAATTAAAAATATTACAAATGATTTATCTGATCTTATATCTGACAAGGGAAGACTTTCTAAAACTAAGGAATTTTATATAGCTGCTTTTACAAATATTAAACAAACAATTGTGGTTTACTCAAAAAAAATAAGGCAACTTGAAGACAGATTAACAACTG
>JAUNNO010000027.1 GCA_030531425.1 bacterium | reverse complement strand
TCAACGACTTAATTCCCGCTAATAAAAAATCGGGAACTTAATATTTTTTTCAATGAAATAAAAAAAAGTATTGATTTTTTTATGAAAATGACGTATAATTTTGTATGTGTGACGTGCGATGATGTGTAAGGTTGCTGATACGCCAGGATAAGTTGTAATGAAATTTAGCTTGGATTTTGGGTTTTTACACGGAGCAAGTCTATACTAGATATAGGCGAAGGGAGGAAATAAAATGTCAAAAGCAAAGATTCGCATCAAATTAAAATCATTTGAACATAAAAGTTTGGATAAAGCTTGCGCTAAAATTGTTGAGACAGTAAAGAGGAATGGAGGCGTTGTTGTTGGACCAGTTCCACTACCAACGGAAATAGAAAAAGTTACTATTCTAAGAGCTGTTCATAAATATAAAGATTCACGTGAGCAATTTGAAAGAAGAACACACAAAAGACTAATTGATATTATGGACCCTGCGAAGGAAACTATTGAAGCTTTAGCTCATTTAGATATTCCAAGCGGTGTTGATATCAAAATTATTAAATAATAATAGGAGGGAATAATATGAAAGGAATCTTAGGTCGTAAAATTGGAATGACTCAAGTATTTACTGAATCTGGAAAATTAATTCCTGTAACTGTTGTCGAAGTAGAAAAAAATATAGTAACACAAATTAAAACTAAAGAAAACGACGGTTATGAGGCAGTTCAATTGGGTTTTGGTGAACAAAGAGAAAAGTTAGCGACTAAAGCTTCTGCTGGTCACACAGCAAAAGCACAAACTACACCTAAGCGCTTCTTTAAGGAAATAAAAGGTGTAGATTTAAATTCATATTCTTTAGGCCAAGAAATATCTGCTGATATTTTTGAACCTGGAGAAATTGTTGATGTAACAGGAACTACTAAAGGTAAAGGGTTCCAAGGAGTTATTAAAAGACATGGTCAATCAAGGGGGCCTATGGGACACGGGTCACATTATCATAGAAGACCAGGTTCAATGGGAACTATGAGACCAATGCGCGTTTTTAAAGGTAAAAAACTTGCAGGCCATATGGGAACGCTTACTGTAACAATTCAAAATCTTGAGATAGTAGCAGTAGATGTAGAAAATAATGTAATATTAATAAGCGGTAATATACCAGGCCCAAAAAAGGGATTAGTAATTATTAAAAGTGCTGTTAAGGCTAATGGAAATATTAATAAAATGGAAAATTTAATTTCATATGAAACTCCAGAGGCTCAAGCAGAAGAAAATATAAAAGAAGAAACACCAGTGGTTGAAGAAACTACTAAGGAAGAAAATTAGTAGGAGGCAAATATGAGTAAATTAAACGTATTAAATACTGATGGTGAAAAAATTAAAGATATTACATTAAATAAAGAAATTTTTGGAATAACTCCAAATGATGCAGTTTTATATGACGCTATTAAATTAGCTCAAAATAATTCTCGCCAATCTACAAGAGGAATAAAAGGACGTTCTTTAGTTTCTGGAGGTGGAAGAAAACCTTGGAGACAAAAAGGAACAGGTCGCGCTAGACAAGGATCAACAAGAGCTCCACAATGGTACCATGGTGGATGGGCTTTTGGAAATCAAGAGAAAAATTACTCAGTAAAGCAAAACAGAAAAGAAAGAATATTAGCTTTAAAGTCTGCTTTATCTTACAAAGTAATTAATAAGGAATTAATTGTTTTAGATAGCTTAAATCTAGAAACAAATAAAACTAAAGATATTAAGAAAATATTATCAAATTTTAAAGTTGAAAGAAATGTACTAATAATAGTTTCAGAATTGAATGAAAATTTAATTTTAGCTGCTCGTAATTTAAAAAATGTTTTATTACTTGAAGCTAGCGAAATTAATGTATTGGATTTAATTTCTGCCAACTTGGTAATAGCAGAAGAAAATGCTATTAAACAAATAGAGGAGGTTTTAATATAATGCAAAATTATAGAGATATAATAAAAGCTCCAATTATTACTGAAAAGACTGCAACTTTAAGTCAAAATGGAAATGTAGTGACTTTTAGTGTAGATCCAAAGGCAAATAAGACTCAAATAAAGCAAGCTTTAGAAAAAATTTATGACGTTAAAGTTGAAAGTGTTAATACTATTAATGTTAAACCAAGAAAAAAGAGAGTTGGACGTTATTCAGGATTAACTAACAGAAAGAAAAAAGCTATAGTTACATTAAAAGAAGGAAGTTCTATTGAACTTGACTAATCTAAGGGAGGAAATACAATGGCAATCAAAAGTTATAAATCAACAACAAATGGTAGACGTGGTATGACTACTTTAGATAATAGTGAATTAACTAAAGTAGCACCAGAAAAATCATTGCTTGTGACACTAAAGAAAAATGGTGGACGTAATAATCAAGGAAAAATAACAGTTCGTCATCAAGGCGGAGGAGCAAAAAGAAAATATCGTGTTATTGATTTTAAAAGAAATAAAGATGGAGTGCTTGGAACAGTAGCTTCAATAGAATATGACCCAAACAGAACATCTAATATTGCTTTAATCAAATATGCAGATGGGGAAAAAACTTACATAATAGCTCCAAAAGGATTAAAAGTTGGAGATAAAATTGAAAGTGGCGAAAAAGCAGATATAAAAGTAGGAAACTGTTTACCACTATCTAATATACCTGAAGGAACTTTAGTTCACTGTGTTGAATTGAAAGTTGGAAAAGGTGCTCAAATGGCTAGAAGTGCTGGATCAAGCATTCAGATACTTGGCTTTGAAGGTAAGTATGCACTACTTCGTTTAACTAGTGGTGAAGTTCGTAAGGTATTAAGCACTTGCCGTGCTGTTATTGGTGAAGTTGGAAATGAGGATCACGAATTAGTAAATTTAGGAAAAGCTGGTCGTAAAATACATATGGGTATTCGTCCAACAGTTCGTGGTTCTGTTATGAATCCAAACGATCACCCACACGGTGGTGGAGAAGGCCGTGCTCCAGTAGGACATAAAGGACCTCTTACACCTTGGGGAAAACCAGCTCTTGGTTATAAAACTCGTAAGGGTAAAAAACAATCAGATGACTTAATAGTACATCGCCGTAAAAAATAGGAAAGGATGTTAAAAAATGGCTAGAAGTTTAAAAAAAGGACCTTTTATAGATGAAAGTCTAATGAAAAAGGTAAAAAATGTTAACGAATCAGAAAAAAAAGAAGTTATAAAAACTTGGTCACGCCGTTCAACAATATTTCCTGAATTTATAGGAAACACATTCGCTGTTCATAATGGTAAAGAATTTGTTCCAGTTTATGTTACTGAAGATATGGTAGGACATAAATTAGGAGAATTTGCTTTAACACGTAAATTCGGTGGTCACGGTGATGACAAAAATAAAAAATAAAACCTAGGAAGGAAGAATTATAATGGAAGCAAAAGCAATAGCTAAGGGACTTAGAATTCCTGCAAGAAAAGCTCGTCTAATCGTTGATTTAGTTCGCGGTAAAGATGTAGCTGAGGCAGATAAAATTTGTAGAAATTACAATAGTAAAGCTGCTAGATTAACTTTAAAAGTGTTAACTTCTGCTGTAGCAAATGCCGAAAACAACTTAGGTTTAGATAAAACTAAATTATATGTTAGTCGCGCATATGTTGATGAAGGACAAACATTAAAAAGAATGAATTTTGGTTCTCGTGGACACGTAGATCCAATAAAGAAAAGAACAAGTCATATTACAATCGTTGTAAGTGAAAGAAACTAAAGTAAAGGAGGAAAACTTGTGGGTCAAAAAGTTAGTCCAATTGGACTTAGAATAGGCGTTAACAAATCTTGGCAGTCAAATTGGTATGCGGAAGGAAAGAAAAATGCTGAATACTTAAAAAATGATGATAAGATTCGTAAAATGTTAGAGAAAAAACTAAAAGACGCATCAGTTTCAAGTATTCTTATTGAAAGAGACACTAAGAAGACTAATGTTGTTATAAATACAGCTAAACCTGGAGTAGTTATTGGTCACGGTGGAGATGAAATCGAAAAGATAAAAAAAGATTTAACTAAATTAGTTAATGAAAATATTCAAATCTCTATCAAAGAAGTAAAGAATCCAGATTTAGATGCTGCACTTGTTGCAGAAAATATTGCACGTCAAATTGAAGGTCGTGTATCATTTAGAATAGCTCAAAAAAGAGCAATTAGAAATACTATGAAAGCAGGAGCAAAAGGAATTACCACTTCTGTATCTGGACGTTTAGGAGGAGCTGATATGGCTCGTACTGAAGGTTACACTGAAGGTAGTGTTCCACGCCATACATTAAGATCAGATATTGATTATGCTTGGAAAGAAGCAAATACTACTTATGGTAAAATAGGTGTAAAAGTATGGATTTGTAAAGGAGAAATACTTCCTGCTAAAAATAAGGGAGGTAATAAAGATGGCAGTAATTCCAAAAAGAACTAAATTTAGAAATGTACATCGTCTTCCTTATGATGGAAAAGCAAAAGGAAATACTAAAGTTAACTTTGGTGAATATGGTTTAATGGCAATGGAAGGTGCTTGGATTACAGATAGACAAATAGAAGCTGCCAGAGTTGCTATGACTCGTTATATGAAACGTGGAGGAAAGGTTTGGATAAATATTTTTCCACATTTATCATTAACAAAGAAGCCACTTGAAACTCGTCAAGGTAAAGGTAAAGGTTCTCATGATGCATGGGTTGCAGTAGTTAAAGAAGGAAAAGTTATGTTTGAAATAGGTGAGGTTAGTGAAGAGATTGCTCGTGAAGCATTCCGTCTTGCTATGCATAAACTTCCTATCAAATGTAAATTTGTAAAAAAAGAAAGCGGTGAAGGTAATGACTAATAAAGAAATAAGAGAATTATCTAATGAGGAAATACTTTCAAAAATAGAACAATCAAAAGAAGAATTATTTAACTTACGTTTCCAACAAGCAACAGGATCTTTAGAAAAACCTTCAAGAATAACAGAACTTAGAAAATTAGTTGCGCGTATGAAAACAATATTACGCGAAAGAGAATTGACTAAATAATAGGAGGAAAATATGGAAGAAAAAAGAACTCAAAAATTAGTTGGAACAGTTGTAAGTGATGTAAATGATAAAACAATAACAGTTTTAGTAGAAACTTACAAAAATGATAGATTATATAAAAAACGTGTTAAATATTCTAAAAAATATACTGTACATGATGAAAAAAATGAGGCTAAAAAAGGAGATAAAGTTCTTATAGCTGAAACAAGACCTTTATCAAAAACTAAACATTTCCGTTTAGTTAGTATTATAGAAAAAGCAGTTATTTTATAATTGAACGAGTGAAGGAGGATAATATATGATTCAACAAGAAAGCCGTTTAAAAGTAGCCGACAACTCTGGAGCAAAAGAATTATCTGTAATTCGTGTTCTAGGTGGCTCAAAAGTTAAATTTGGCAATATTGGCGATATAGTAGTTGCTACTGTAAAAAAAGCAACACCTAATGGAACTGTTGGCAAAGGAAAAGTTGTTAAAGCAGTTGTAGTTAGAAGTAAGTTTGGTCTAAGAAGAGAAGATGGCTCATATATAAAATTTGATGATAACGCTGCAGTTATTGTTAAAGATGATAAGAGTCCAATTGGAACTCGTGTATTTGGACCAGTAGCACGTGAATTACGTGAAAAAGGATTTAATAAAATTATTTCACTTGCTAAAGAAGTGTTATAAGAGTTTGGAGGAATGAAACATGAACTTTAAAACTGGAGATAAAGTAGTTGTCATTTCTGGTAAGGATAAAGGAAAAGAAGGAAAAATAACTCACGTATTACGTACCGAAAATAGAGTTGTTGTAGAAGGTGTTAATATGGTAAAAAAACATATTAAAGGAAACGGACAACAAGCTGGCTCTATTAATGAAGTAGAAGCACCTATTAATGCTTCAAATGTGATGATATTAGATCCTAAAACAAAAAAACCTACTAGAATAGGACATAGTATAAATAAAGACGGTAAGAAAATTAGAGTTACAAAAAAATCTAATTCAAGTCTTGATTAATTGGAAGGAGGGAATATATGAACCGCCTAAAAGAAAAATATGAAAAAACAATCGTATCCGATTTAACTAATAAATTTAATTATAAAAATAAAATGGAAGTGCCAAAGTTAGATAAAATAGTAGTTAATATTGGTTGTGGAGATGCTACTACTAATTCAAAATTGTTAGAAGCAGCAATGAAAGACTTAGAAATAATTACAGGTCAAAAACCAGTATCTACTAAAGCTAAAAAATCAATAGCAGGATTTAAATTAAGAGCAGGACAATCAATTGGTTGTAAGGTTACTTTACGTGGTGAAAATATGTATAACTTCTTAGATAAATTAATTAGTATTACATTACCACGTGTAAGAGATTTTAGAGGTATATCTAATAAAGCATTTGATGGTAGAGGAAATTACACATTGGGTTTAACAGAACAATTAATATTTCCAGAAATCGAATATGATAATGTTGTTAAAGTACGTGGCATGGATATAGTTTTTGTAACAACTGCAAAAACGAATGCTGAGGCTTTAGAATTATTAAAAGGTTTTGGAATGCCATTTAAAAAATAAACTATAGGAGGCAATTATGGCTAAGAAAAGTATGAAAATTAAAGCTAGTCGCGAACCTAAATTTGAAGTACGTAGATATACTCGTTGCAGTCGTTGTGGACGTCCACATGCTGTGCTTAAAAAATACGGAATTTGCAGAATTTGTTTCCGTGAATTAGCTTATAAAGGACAAATACCAGGGATGAAAAAATCTAGCTGGTAGAAGAAAAGGAGGATATTATGGTAACAGATCCAATCTCAGATATGCTTACACGAATTCGTAATGCAAATCAAATGAGATATAAAGAAGTTGAAGTTCCAGCTTCAAAAATGAAAAATGAAATTGCTAGAATATTAAAATCTGAAGGATTTATAGTAGATTATAAAGTAAAGAAAAATAATGTTCAAGATATCCTTGTTTTATCTTTAAAATATGTAGACAAGGAACGTGTAATTACAGGCCTTAAAAGAATATCAAAACCTGGATTACGCGTATATGTAAAAGCAGAAGAAGTTCCTACTGTATTAAATGGATTGGGAATAGCTATATTGTCAACATCAAAAGGTGTTATGACAGATAAAGAGGCTAGAGAAAATTCATTAGGTGGAGAAGTTCTTGCTTATATTTGGTAGAAAGGAAGAATCACATGAGTCGTGTTGGAAATAGAAAATTAATAATACCAGCAGGTGTAACGTTAACTGTTTCAGATAATAAAGTTACAGTAAAAGGACCAAAAGGTGAACTTTCTACTGATATTAATGAAAATATAACAGTTGATGTTAATGGAAACGAAGTAGTTCTAACTAGAAAAAATGATAACTATAAAAATTTTCATGGAACAGCTAACGCAAATATCAATAATATGATTATTGGTGTAACTGACGGGTTTGAAAAAAAATTAGAATCTGTAGGTGTTGGTTATCGTTTTCAATTAAAAGGTAATGAATTAGTTGTAACAGCAGGGTATTCACATCCTGTAAACGTTAAAATTCCGGAGGGAATAAAATTAGAAGTTCCATCAAATACAGAATTATTTGTAAGAGGAGCTGATAAGCAATTAGTAGGTGAATTTGCTGCAAATGTAAGAAAAATTAGAAAACCTGAACCATATAAAGGAAAAGGTATTCGTTATTCTGATGAACATATTCGCCGTAAAGAAGGAAAGAAAGCTTCTAAATAATTAAGAGTAAAGGAGAAAAGTTATGATCAAAAAAGTAGACCGTAATAGTGCACGTTGTGAAAGACATGCGCGTGTAAGAAATAAAATAACAGGTACATCAAACGTTCCTAGATTAAATGTATTTAGATCAAACAATAATATTTTTGCTCAAATCATTGATGATGAAGCTTCAAAGACTTTAGTAAGTGCATCTTCTATTGATAAAGAATTAAAACTAGAAAATGGTGGAAATTTGGAATCAGCAACAAAAGTAGGAGAATTACTTGCTAAAAGAGCTAAAAAAGCAAAAATAACAAAGGTAGTTTTTGATAGAGGTGGATATCTTTATCATGGTCGTGTTAAGGCATTAGCAGATGCTGCACGTGAAAATGGACTAGAATTCTAATAGGAGGGTAATGATGGAAAAAGAAATAGAAAAGAAAGAAGAAGTTAAATCTACTGATAAAGTAGAAAAAACTGAAAGAAAACCTCGTCAATCAAAAGAAAAACGTCCAATGCGTCAACCAAGACAACAAAAACTTTATGAAGAGGAAGTTATTTCAATTGGTCGTGTTACTAAAGTAACAAAGGGTGGACGTCATTTCCGCTTCTCAGCAGTTGTAGTTGTAGGAGATAGAAAAGGTAAAGTTGGACTTGGTACTGGAAAATCAAATGAGGTTCCAGATGCAATAAAAAAGGCAAGCCAAGCTGCAGCAAAAAATGTTGTAAATGTTTCTATAGTAGATGGACGTACAATTCCACATGAAGCAATTGGAGTATGTGGAGCAAGTAGGGTTATGTTAAAACCAGCTAATGAAGGTACCGGAGTAAAAGCAGGTGGGCCAGTAAGATCAGTTCTTGAAATGGCTGGGGTTAAAGATATTTTATCTAAATCATTAGGTTCAAGTACAAAAGTAAATATGGCATATGCGACACTTGAAGCATTAAAATCACAAAAAACAATAGAACAAGTAGCTAGCTTACGTGGAAAAAAAGTAGAGGAGATAAGATAATATGAAACTACATGAATTAAAACCAAGCGAAGGAGCTTTTAAGGTTAGTAAAAGAGTTGGCCGTGGAGTAGCTTCTGGTACCGGAAAAACAAGTGGAAAAGGTCATAAAGGACAAAATGCAAGAAGTGGTGGTGGAGTTCGTCCTGGATTTGAAGGTGGACAATTACCATTGTTTAGACGTTTACCAAAAAGAGGATTTTCCAATGCTATGTTTAAAAAAGAGTATTCTACAATTAATGTAAGTGATTTAGAAAAATTTGAAGATGGAGCAGTAGTTACTCCAGAATTATTAAAAGAAATGGGAATTTTAAAAAAACAACTTGCTGGAGTTAAAGTATTAGGAAATGGTGAATTAACTAAAAAATTAACTGTAAAAGCAAGTAAATTCTCAAGCTCAGCAGTCTCAAAAATAGAAGCAAAAGGTGGAAAAGCTGAGGTGATTTAATATGTTCGCGACTTTTAAACAAATATTTTATAAAAAAAATCGTGATTTATTAAAAAGAATTTTATTTACATTAGGTGCTTTATTTATATTTAAAATAGGAACCGCTATAATAGTTCCTGGTGTTAAAGTAAGTACATCTGGTATGTCATTTTTAGAAGTTATAAATGCTATGAGTGGTGGAGCTTTCACTAGAGCATCAATATTTGCTCTAGGAGTTACTCCTTATATAACTTCACAAATTATAATTCAACTTTTAAGTGCTGATATAGTACCATATTTATCTGAATTATCTAAACAAGGTGGAGTTGGTAGAAGAAAATTAGATCAAATAACTAGGGTTGTAGGAATTATACTTGCATTTTTACAAGGTTATATGTACTCATATGCATATATAGGTAATGGAACTGCAATGGATTATATGTTATATTCACTAATTCTTACCGCAGGTACTGCACTTGTTATGTGGATAGCAGATCAAATAACTATAAAAGGAATTGGAAATGGAATGTCATTAATAATAATGGCAGGTATTATAAGTGTTTTACCTAATATGTTTAAAAATTTATGGGTAGAGTTAGCAACTAAAAATTTTTTAGGATTAGTTATATTTTTAACATTTGTATTAGTTTTTGTAGCAATTATAGTTGGAGTTATTTATGTTGAATCAGCAGAAAGAAGAATTCCTATACAATATGCTAATAAATCAACTAGTGCATTAGGTAAACAAAGTTATATACCATTTAAACTAAACAGTGCAGGAGTTATGCCGGTAATTTTTGCATCAGCACTACTTTCAATACCACAAATATTGTCTTCCGTTTTGAAGAAGGAAGGTTTCACATTATTTGTTCAAAAGTATTTGACATATACTGATGGTGTTGGATTAATTATATATGTTATATTGATTTTAGCATTTGGTTACTTTTATACATTTATGCAATTAAAACCAAGTGAATTATCTGATAATTTAAATAAAAATGGTGGATACATACCAGGTATAAGACCAGGAAAAGAAACTGTCACTTATGTAAAGACAGTGTTAAGTAGAATAACGATAGTTGGAGCCACATTCTTGGCAACTTTAGCAATTCTTCCTATTTTATTTGGCAAATTCTCAAATCTTACAACTACAATATCAATTAGTGGTACTGGACTATTAATTGTTGTTGGCGTTGCACTTGAGACATATAAACAAATGGAAAGTCAATTAGTAAGTAGAACTTACGTAAAAGGTAGAAAGGGAAGAAGAAGATGAAAAATCTAATACTTTTAGCTGTCCAAGGGGCAGGCAAAGGAACTTTAGCAAAATCTTTAATAGATAAGTTTGGTTATGCACATATATCAACAGGTGATTTATTAAGAGAAAGATCATCTATAGATGACGATTTAGGTAGAGAAATTAAAAATTTAATAGATAATGGAATATTTGCTCCAAATGATATAATTTTTAAAGCTATAGAAGATAAAATTACAAAAGAAGAATGTAAAAATGGATATATACTTGATGGATTTCCAAGAAATATAGAACAAGCTAAAGGTTATGATGAAATATTAAAAAAATTAAATAAAGATATTGGAATTGTATTAAATTTAACAATTCCAGAAGATTTATTAATTAAAAGAATAACTGGTAGAAGAATGTGTAAAGATTGTGGAGCTATATATAATATTTATAGTGATGATCCTAATCTTTTGCCAGAAAAAGATAATGTTTGCAATAAATGTAATGGTGAACTTTATCAAAGAGCTGATGATAATGAAGAAGCTATGAAGACAAGAGTTAATACTTATTATAAAGTTACAGCACCTCTTATAGATTATTATAAAGAAAAAGGAATTTTATACGAGATTGATTCAACAGAAGCACCAAAAACATTAGCTCAAGTAGAAGAATTATTAAAAAAATTAGGAGAATAGTATGATAAATATAAAAACTCCTAGAGAAATAGAGTTGATGCGTATAGCGGGTTTAATTGTATCAGATACCCATAAATATTTAATTCCATATTTAAAACCTGGAATAACAACAAAGAAAATTGATTCACTAGCTCGCGATTACATCATAAAAAGGGGAGCTATTCCGTCTTGCTATAACTATAATGGATATCCTGGTAATATTTGTATATCAATAAATGAAGAAGTTGTACACGGTATTGCAGGGAGTAGAAAATTAAAAGATGGAGACATAGTTACTTTAGATATTTGCGCTTGCTATAAAGGTTACCACGGAGATAGTGCGTGGACTTATCCTGTTGGAAAAATATCAGATGAAAAAGAATATCTTTTGAAACATACTGAACAATCCTTGTATGAAGGATTAAAAAAAGTAAAAGCAGGAGCAAGAATTGGAGATATAGGATCAAGCATACAAAAGTATGCAGAATCTCATAAATTAGGAGTAGTAAAAGAACTTGTGGGTCATGGAATTGGAAATAAATTACACGAAGACCCAGATGTTCCAAACTATGGTAAGGAAAATACTGGGCCTATCTTAAAAGAGGGAATGGTTATAGCAGTAGAACCTATGATAAATTTAGGTGTCGCAGATGTATATATATTAGATGATGATTGGACTGTTGTAACATTGGATAATAAACCTTCTGCACATTTTGAACATACAGTATTGATTACTAAAGATGGGTATGAAATATTAACAAAGAGGTGATAAAATGGCAAAAGATGATGTTATTGAGATGGAAGGTAAAGTATTGGAAGTTTTGCCAGGCTACGTATTTAAAGTAGAACTAGCAAATAAACATGTAATTACGGCTCACGTTTCGGGTAAAATGCGAATGAACATGATTCGAATTTTAGCTGGTGATACAGTAATGGTTGAAATATCAACCTATGATTTAACACGTGGGCGTATAACCTACAGAAAATAGGAGGTAAGAAAGATGAAAGTAAAACCATCAGTAAAACCAATATGCGAAAAATGCAAAGTAATTAAACGTAAGGGTAAAGTAATGGTAATATGTGAAAACCCTAAACATAAACAAAGACAAGGTTAATAGGAGGTGTTAAAGTGGCACGTATTAAAGGTGTAGATATACCAAATAATAAAAGAATTGAAATATCACTAACTTATGTATATGGAATTGGAAGAAGTCTTTCAAATAAAATTTTGAGTGATGCAAAAATTAATCCAGATAAAAAAGCTGGAGAACTTACAAATGAAGAATTAGATGCAATCCGTGATGAGGTTAACAAATATATGACTGAAGGAGATCTTCGTCGTGAAGTTAATATGAATATAAAAACAAAAATGGAAATTAATTCATATGAAGGAACTCGTCATAAAAAAGGTTTACCTGTAAGAGGTCAAAGAACAAATAGAAATGCTCGTACTCGTAAAGGTAAAGGAAAAGTAGTTGCAAATAAGAAAAAATAGTTGTGAGTAAAGGAGGATAAATTATGGCTTATAAAGCAAGAAAAAGAAAAGTTAAAAAGAATATACCAGAAGGAAAAGCTTATATTCATTCAACATTCAATAATACTATTGTAACAATCACAGATAATGATGGTAATGCAATTAGTTGGGCTTCAGCTGGAACTTTAGGTTTTAAAGGAAGTAAAAAGTCAACTCCATTCGCAGCTGGAATGAGTGCAGAAGCAACAGGTAAAGCTGCATATGATATGGGAATGAGAAAAGTAGAAGTTTTTGTTAAAGGTTTAGGATCAGGTAAAGAAACAGCAATCCGTTCACTTCAAACAGCAGGTTTAGAAATTACATCTATATCTGATGTTACACCTATACCACATAATGGATGTCGTCCACCAAAACGTCCACGTGGATAAGAGAGGAGTGAAAATATGTTGAATTTTGAAAAACCAATATATAAAATTGCTGAATATGTAGAAAACAAAAATTATGGAAAATTTGAACTAGAACCTTTGGAAAGAGGTTTTGGAACAACTTTAGGTAATGCTCTTAGAAGAATAATGTTGTCAAGTATGCCAGGAAGTGCTATAGTAGCTGTTAAAATAGAAGGTGCTATGCATGAGTTCCAAACTTTATCAGGTGTAGTTGAAGATGTTACTACAATAGTATTAAATTTAAAAAATGTTGTTGTTAAAAATAATACTGAAGATGAAGTAACACTTAAATTATATTCAAATAAAGAAGGGGTTGTAACAGCTGGAGATATTGAAACAAATTCAGATATAGAAATTATAAATAAAGATCAGGTAATAGCTACAATTGCTAAAGGTGGATCACTTGATATGGAATTAATAGTTTCTAATGGAAGAGGATATGTTCCATCTACTGAAAATAAAAAATATATTGAAAATCAAAAGATAGGATTCATTCCAATTGATGCGTTATATTCACCAATTGAAAGAGTAAGTTATGAAGTAGATAATGCTCGTGTAGGGCAAGATGCTAGTTATGATAAATTAATAATGGAAGTATTTACAAATGGTTCCATTAAGCCAGAAGAAGCTATGGCGCTTGCTGCAAAAATTATGATAGAGCATTTAAATGTTGTTACTAATTTAAGTGAAATAGCAGATCAAACTGGAATAATGAATGCTAAACAAGAAGATAGTAAATTGAAAAAACTAGAAACTTCAATAGATGATTTAGACTTTTCAGTAAGGGCTTATAATTGCTTAAAAAGAGCTGGTGTTAACACTTTGGGTGATTTAACATCTAAATCTGAAGTTGAAATGATGAAAATACGCAACTTAGGTAAAAAATCTTTAAAAGAAGTTATAGATAAAATTAAAGATATGGGACTTAGATTCCGCGAAGATGACTAATAGTTAGGAGGAATATTATGGCTTACAGAAAATTAGGAAGAACAAATAAACATAGAAAAAGTATGCTTGCTAATTTAACAAAAGATGTTATCATGAATGAGAGAATTGAAACAACTGAAACAAGAGCTAAAGAAGTTCGCAAATTTGTTGATAAAATGATTAGTTATGGTAAAGATGGATCATTAGTAGCAAGAAGAAAAGCATTAGCATTTTTACATAATGATGATGTGGCAGTAAAAAAAGTTTTTGACGATTTAGCTAATCGTTATAAAACTCGTAACGGTGGATATACAAGGATACTAAAACTTGCTGAACGCCGTGGTGATGATGCTTTAATGGTTATTTTAGAATTAGTTGAAGGGGACGCTAAGTAAGTAGCGCCCTTTTTATATACTAATAATCCATAACTCTTATAAAACATTGAAAAACCAATATAGATGTGATATATTTATGACGTAGTAGTATGGATAATGGAGGTAGTTTTATGTTTAACGTTATAATTTGCGATGACAATGAAAAAGATAAAAATAACGCAGTATCAATAGTAAACAAGTTTATGAATAAAAATAATTTAGATTATCATGTATATGATTTTAATGATTATAATAAAAAGTTTTATTCATTAATTGATAGCAATATGCCTTTTAAAATATATTTATTAGATATAGAAACACCATCAAAATCTGGAATAGATGTAGCTAGGGATATTAGAAAGAAAGATGTTGATAGTGTAATAATATTTTTAACTGCTCACGATGAACTTGGAAATATAGTATTAAAATATGATTTAATGTTTTTATCATTTATAAATAAATTTGATGATTTTGAAAAAAGATTATTTTCTTCATTACAAAAATCGCTAGAATTATTACATAGAAAGCAAGTTATTAGAATTAATGATAAAAATGTATTATATACAATAAATATAAATGATATTTTATATTTAACAAAAGATAGTTATGAAAGAAAAACAATAATAAAAACTGATTATGGTGAATTTAAAGTTAGTAAATCTTTAACCGATATAAGAAAACTTTTAGACGATAGATTTATACAAACACATAGAGCTTGTTTTATAAATAAAGATAGAAAAATAAAAATTGATAGAACAAATAGAATAATAGAATTTGATAATGGTGAGACAATTGATTTGCTTTCAGATAAATATAAGAAAGAGATTTGTTAAATGAATTTAATAACTACAATATTAGCTAATTGTATCTTAGTTTCATCAATGTTTTATATTTTTTCTTCTTTTTTGAATAAAAAAATAAATTTTAAAAATTATAAAATTTATTTGTCTTTTATTATAGTTATGCTTGTTACAATTTTAAGCTATTTTTATGTGAATGATTTTATTAAAGTTTTAATAGTAGTTATATCTTTTTCATTTGTATTAATTTATTTATTTAATGAGGGATATAAATCGTCTATAGTGCTTTCTATTTTTTATGAATTTATTATTGTTATATCTGAAACCATATTTGCAATTATAATTATTATATTATTTAATATGGATTCCACAAAAATAGTAGAAACACAATTTGGATCTCTAGTAGCAAATTTATCAATTGCTGTTATATCTATATTTATATCAAAATGTGTTTTTATTAAAAAAATATTCATTTTTATAATTAATCAAATTGAAAAGGTAAATGAGAGATTAATTATAGTTTTAAGTTTTTCAGTAATACTAATTGTTAATATTTTAGAAGCTACCTTATATTATGATTTATCATTTGGATATTTATTAATTTTCAATGTTTGCATTATATTATTCTGCTTTTTTGTTACATTTTATTCTTTTAAGATAAATAATAATTACAATAAAATTTATAAGAAGTATAATACAACATTAAATATTTTGAAAGAATATGAAATTGTAATGGATAATTATAAAATATTAAATCATGAGAATAAAAATAAATTGTTAACAATCAGGAGTTTGATATCAAAAAACAATAAAAAAGCTTTATCATTTATAGATGCAATTTTACAAACAAAATTAAGTAATGATGAGAAAATTATGGAAGAAGTGTCATATATTCCGGAAGGTGGTTTAAGGGGATTAATATATACAAAATTACTTACAATGAAACAAAAGCATATATATTATAAACTTAATATATCCAAAAGCATAAATGTTTCAGATATAATAGGAATAGATGATTTATTAATGATAGATATTTGCCAAATAATTGGTGTTTATATAGATAATGCTATTGATGAAATTGATAGAATTAATAGTGGAATGATTGGTATAGATATGTATGAAAAGAATAAAACACTATATATCAGTATATCAAATAATTACAAAGGAGATATTGAAATACATAAAATTGAAACTAAAGGTTATAGTTTAAAAGGAACTGATAGAGGTTATGGCCTTTCTTTAGCAAAAAATATAATTGATAATAATAAATTAATTAGTAATCAGAAAAACATTAGTAAAGATATATTTACTCAAATGCTAAAAATAAAAATGTAGTTAAACTACATTTTTATTTTATTAAACTTTCTGGGCATTCTGGTTCATCTATCATTAAGAAGAAACAAGCTTGACTACCAGCGTTTGCAGCATTGATTCCTAAAAATGCTAATAATTTTGCAAACATAATTTCCCTCCTTTCCTATATATTAAACTAAAAAGTTTAATTCAAATTAATTTAATTCTGGATGCTTTTTTAAATATTCAAGATAATTATTATACGGTAAATGAAAAATCTTATATGTGATGGGAGATATCATACAGTTTTGCATTATAATTGCAAAAAATAGACAATTAGATAAAAAATTATTATTTATATTTATCATTATAATTGAAAAGATAATTGTTATAATAGTGGAACAATATTTTAATCTTCTTCTTCTTTTTTTATTAATGATTGGTCTTTTTTTTGTATCAGCGGGTGAATTTTTAAACATCAAAATAGTTCCTACTATTGATACAATTATTTTAAATATTATATTAATATTTAATATTAAACATAACATTGGTATACCAATAAATAATAAGCTAGAAGATAATAAGCATATCCAACTCTTAGTTGCATGCAATCCAAATGAGAAAATTCTTAAAACATTGTATATTAATAAATATAATATAACTTCTTCAAATATATTTAATAATAATGATATAGTGATTATTATTATTAATTTTGAAAAAGTAAGATATATCCCTTCCAAGCCATATTTTATCTCTTTAAGTTTTACGTCATTATAACTTGTGTTTTTTTTTATGTAGTTCATACTTTTTTTTATTAAAAAATTTTTCATACTATCTACTACCTTTATGACTCAATTATAAATATAAAATTTATAAAAAGAAA
>JAUNNO010000078.1 GCA_030531425.1 bacterium | reverse complement strand
CTATTATTATTGGGACTGCTATTAGAGCTATTATTGCTAATATTACTATTACTGCTAAAAGCTCTATCAATGTAAAACCTTTATCCTTCATATTTACCTCCTCTATTTTACATTATTATTTTATCACAAAAAAAAAAAAAAAAAAACAAGTCATTTTTTCATAAATCATGAAAATTACTTGTTTCTTTACATTTTCTATTATCAGTTTTTACTCAACTTTAAAATCTTCTAGAGAACCATTTTCTGTTACAATTTTATTTACTTGCTCTTCTACACTTTTAAGTTTTTCATCACATTGTTTTACAAGTTTCATAGCTTCTGTATATTTTTCAATAGATAAATCTAAATCTATTTCACCTGATTCTAATTCATTTACAATTGTTTCTAATTGTTTTAATTTATCTTCAAATTTTACTTCTTTTTCGTTAGTCATTTTTAATCTCCTTTACAACTGCACTAAACTCTCCATCTGAAAGTTTTACTGATATAGTATCTTCTTTTTTAAGATCATTTATACTTTTTAATACATTATTATTAATATATGTTAATGTGTAACCTCTTTTTAATACTCCAAGTGGATTTACAAGTTCTAATTTTTCTATTAAATTATTTAATTTTATTAATTTATCTTTATACATAATTTGTGGATTTAATAATACATAGTTATTTTTTATTAATTCAAATTTATGTTTAAAATTCTCATATTTTTTTATTAAAGATTTATTTAATTTATCTAGTAATATATCTAATAACTGTTTTTTATTTTCATACATTATAAGTGGATTTTTTATTGCATATGAATTTTTTATTGAATCTAATAATAATTTTTGATAATTTAATTTACTGTTAATCGCTTCATTTAATCTAACATTTAAATTATTTATATGATTAATTAAGTCAGATATATTTGGTACTGCCATTTCTGCTGCTCCTGTTGGTGTTGGAGCGCGCATATCAGCTACATAATCTGCTATAGTAAAATCTATTTCGTGGCCTACAGCGCTTATTGTAGGTATTTTGCATTCAAATATAGCACGTGCAACACATTCTTCATTAAAAGGCCATAAATCTTCGATAGAACCTCCACCGCGGCCTATAATTAAAACATCTAAGTTATAATTTTCTGCTAACTTTATATTTTTTACTATATCATCTTTAGCATTATCACCTTGAACGAGAGATGGGAAAAGTATTGTCTCACAAATTGGGTATCTTCTTTTTATAGTAGATAATATATCTTTTATAGCTGCCCCAGTAGATGCTGTTACAATGCCAATTCTCTCTGGCATTTTAGGTATTTGTTTTTTATATTTAGAATCAAATAAACCTTCTTTTGATAATTCTAGTTTTAATTTTTCATAAGCTATGTATAGGTTTCCTATACCATCTTCTAGCATTTCATCTACATATATTTGATATGAACCAGTAGATTCATATACACTTATTCTACCTGTTATAAGCACTTTAGATCCATCTATTGGCTTAAATAATAATTTTTTAGCACTTCCACTAAACATTATAGCGTTTATTTTACTATTCTCATCTTTTATAGAAAAATAAATATGCCCTGTAGTATGATATTTTATATTTGAAACTTCACCTTTTAAAAATACAACTCTAAGATTATCATCACTATCAAATTTTGATTTCAAATATTTGTTTATAGCAGTTACTGTTAAATATTTATTATTCACTTTTATCTACCTTATTTTTATATATTTTATCTAAAACACCATTAATCATATTTTTAACATCATCATCACTATATTCTTTTGCAAGCTCAACAGCTTCATTTATTACAACTATATCAGGTGTATTAGTATATAAAAGTTCATATATTGCAATTCTTAGAATTGACTGATCCGTATTTCCCAATCTATCTATAGACCATTTATTTAAATACTTATTAGCTACATTATCTAATTCATCTTTTTTAGTTATTACGCCATATACTATATCTTTAACAAATTCATTATCAATTGGATTTACATCTTTTATTATGTCATCAACATTATAATCTATTTTATTTAAATCAAAAACATTAATTTGATAAAGTATTGTCATTATATTTTTTCTAAGTTCAGACCTTGTTAATTGCTTCATAAAATCACCTATATAATTGTACCATAAATAATATTATTCATCAATTAATCTTGAGAAAAATTTAAAAGTATTTACAACCCCACTTTCTACAATTTTGCTTATACCTTGGGATATTTTATATGTAAGCTTAGATAATTTATTATTATAATCATTATCTTCTACTACAAGATATTTTGTTAAATCAACTTCCTTTCCGCTTGCTACATCAGCTTCAAATTTTTTTATTTGTTCTTCTGTAAGATTCTTTTTTTGGTGATTTTGATATTCATAATATCCCGTTACTTCAGAAAAATATATTACTAAAAAGCTAAAGAAAAACATAAAAAATATTACTTTAAATAAACTAGTTTTTTTCTTTTTTTTCATTTATATAATCTCCTATAATCTCTGCTAGTAAATCTAGTGTATTATTTATTTCATCTATATTAGACTCGTTTCCACCGAGTTCTATTAATATTACATTATCTTTAAGATCTTGATTGTAAACCCCATTAACTCCTACTCCCTTTTTTTTCATAATCCCTCTAGTAAGAGCTGGATATTTATTTAATATTAAATCATTTAATGTTGTAGCAACTTCTAAGTTAGATTCATATGTATCATATTCTAACCCTATTACAAAAAGTATTTTAGCGCATTTTAATCCATTTATTGTAGTTGTTGTAGAATCGTGTGTTGCAGCATCTCTATGTAAATCTATATAAAGATATGCATCACTATATTTATTTATAGCTTCTTTTAAATAGACTCTAGAAGCTATATAACTTCCAGAATGATCTAAGTTATGATTTTTCATATAAGATAGTATATCTGCTTCTTCTACAATAGTGTAAATTTTCAAATTATCTAACTTTTCTTTAAACATTTTAGATGCCATTAAAATATCTGGAGTTATATTATACTCTTCTAGATATTCCTTGGAATATGTTTCATTTTGGTGTGAATTATATAAATATATTAATGGTTTCTCACTTTCATTATAATTTAGACTTATAACAGATGTATTATCACTTTTTACGAATTTTTACTCTCTTTATAATTG
>JAUNNO010000026.1 GCA_030531425.1 bacterium | reverse complement strand
ATATTTATATTTTATAATATTTTTATAAATAGAAAGTTATATTTAAATATTAGATATACAAAAAAAATATCAAAAAATATTAAAAAAAATATTATAACTATAAAAAAAGAAGTCAAAAATAAAAAAATTACATTATATCCTTTTAATCTATTTAAAAATCATAAAATAATATTTACTTTAATTATTTCAATTATATTTTTACTTATATCATTTCAAAATATGAAAGTATTTAAGTTTATAAAAAATAATATTGTATCATCTGAATTTATTGAGAGTAATTACAATCAAGTTGATTCATCAAAAATTGTACTTAATGAAGGTAAAAATTTAATATATATATATTTGGAATCTTTAGAAACTACATTTTTCACAAAAGATCAAGGTGGAGATTGGGATTATGAAGTTATTCCTGAGATGTATCAAATATTAAATGATGAAGACTCTATTTGCTTTTCTTGTAATAATGATGGTACTGGAATGTATGCAGTAGATGGCGCTAATTTTACAACAGGAGCAGTAGTAGGTAATTCAACTGGATTACCATTAAAGGTGCCAATAGATGCTAATTCATATCATTCTAAAAATTTTATGAATGGTGCTTATGCTATAGGAGATATTTTAAAAGATAAAGGTTATTATAATGAAGTTATAAGTTCAGCTACAACTTCATTTGGTGGATTAAAAGAGTTCTTTACTAAACATGGAAATTATAGTATTATAGATATAGACTCATTAAAAAATTATAATTTTAACCCAAATAGTAATGATTTAAGTGGTTGGGGATTCAATGATAAATATTTATTTGAATTAGCAAAAAAGAGATTAAAAACATTGTCAAAAGAAAAAGATAAATTTAATTTAACTTTAATTAGTATAGATACTCATTTTCCTGATGGATATAAAGGTGATTATACTATAGATAAATATAATACTCAATATGAAAATGTTTATGCAACTGAATCAAAACTTGTTTATGATTTTATAACTTGGGTAAAAAAGCAATCATTTTATGAAAATACTGTTATTGTAATTGTAGGGGATCATTTGAGTATGCAACCTAATTTCTTTGATAAGTATGATCAGACGAAAAGATTAGTTTATAATGTTATAATTAATTCTTGTAATAAAGAGGATAGTAAAGATGTTAGAAAGTATACAGCATTTGATATGCTTCCAACAACGTTATCCGCTATGGGAGCTAAAATATTTAACGATCAAATAGGATTGGGAGTTAATTTGTTTTCAAATAAAAAAACTTTAACAGAAGAGTATGGTATAAATAAATTAAATGAAAATATTAATTTAAAATCTGATTTTTATAATAATAAGATTTTGGGCGATGATTATAAAGAAATGATAAAAGAAGAGGGTAAGGAGTAGTAGTATGTTTTTAATAAAACCGCATAAATCGTGTTTAATAACTTATTTAGGAATAGTATTTGGAATTTTTTCAATGTGTTTTTCAATTAAAAATATTGGATCTATGGATTTAAAATATTTTCAATATTCATTAATATTTTTAATGTTATCTGGTATTTGTGATATGTTTGATGGTAAGTTTGCTAGAAGCTGTAAAAGAACAGAAGAACAAAAACAATTAGGAATCCAATTAGATTCACTTGCTGATACATTTTGCTTTTTAGCAGTACCAGTTGTATTAATGATATCTTTAGGCTTAAATTCTATAATTGATATTATTATATATTCAATATTTTGTATTTGTGGAGTTACTAGGCTTTCATATTTTAATGTAGTATGCGCTAATGATACAAATTTAAAATCTTATAAAGGACTTCCAGTTACTACAACAGCAATCATATATCCAGTAGTTGGGCTACTTTTAAATATATTATCTTTAGATATTTTAAAGATAATTTATCTAGAATTAACATTTATTACATCAATTTTATTTGTATTAAAAATAGATGTATTAAAATTTAGAGGAAGAGCTTATATAATTGTTCCTATACTTGCTTTAATATTATTAGTATTATTATTGGTGATATAATGTTATATGATTTAAAAAACAAAGTTTATATTGATTCTAAAAAAACTAATTCAGGTCTAAGATTTTTATATAATACTTTTATTGGAAGGTTTATATTAAAAATTATGATTTCAAAATTACCATCTATTATATATTCATTTTATATGAATTCTAGATTTTCTAAATACAAGATCAAAAGTTTTATAAGAAAAAATAATATTAATATAGATGAATATGAAGAAAAAACATATAATTCATTTAATGATTTTTTTACAAGAAAAATAAAAAAAGAGTCAAGATTAATTGAAGATGGTCTTGTAGCTGTATCTGATGGTAAATTATTAGTTTACAAAATAGATGATAATTCAAGTTTTAAAATTAAAAATTCAATATATACAGTTAGTGAACTTATAGGTTGCGATGATAATTGTTATAAAGGAGGGTATGCTTTAATATTTAGACTTGATGTTGATGATTATCACCACTATATATTTCCAGATAAAGGGTATGTAGTATCTAAAAAACATATAAATGGATCATTGCACACTGTTCAACCATTAGCATTTAAAAAATATAAAGTTTTTTTAGAAAATACAAGAGAAGTTACTCATTTAAAATGTGAAAATTTAGGTGATGTTTGTTATATTGAAGTTGGGGCTATGATGATAGGAAAAATAACAAACAAAAAAATTACTAAATTTAACAAGGGAGAATATAAAGGTCATTTTGAATTTGGTGGATCTACTGTAATTATGTTAATTAAAAATAAAGACATTAAAATAAATAAAAAAATATTAGATAATAGTAAAAAAGGAATTGAGACTATTGTAAAACTAGGAAGTAGCTTAGAATAGAGATGATTATATGAGTAAAAAGAAATATTTATTATCAATATTTTTTTTCTTGATAATAGTGGTAATAACTTTTTATACAATTTTTTCTATAGATAATCCAATTACTATAATTAATTGTATAAAAGAAATAAAAATAACAAATATAATAATTATATTATTATTTATATTATTATATTTTGTTTTCCAAGGCATTTATATGAAATTGATATTAAAATCTTTAAATAGTAATATAAGTTTAACTGATGGAATAATATACTCTGTGATTGAGTTTTTATTTAGTGGTATAACTCCATCATCAACAGGAGGACAACCAGTACAATTATATTATATGAAAAAAGATAAAATACCTGTTAGGAAGTCTTTAATAACACTTATATTAAATACTATATATTTTAAATTAATATTATTTTTATTTGGAATAGTAATAATTATATTTTATAAAAATATAATATATAGTAACATATATTTGACTATATTCTTCTATTTAGGCTTTATAACAGATTTAATTATAGTTGTATTAGGATTTTTAATACTATTTAAACAAAAAATTATAAAAAAATTTTTGAATATTTATTATAAATTAAAATTAAAGATAAAGCATGAAGATGGGATAGATATAAATAAAATTGTAAAAGAAAAGATTAATATTTATAATGCAGAGATAAAATATATTAAAAGTCATAAATTAGAAGTTTATTTAGGCTTTATAATTACACTTGTTCAAAGAGTAGTATTATTTTCTATTTCATACTTAATATATAAAGCTTTAGGATTAAGTGAATATAACTACTTTTATTTATTGATTTGCCAGGTAATAGTTCAAATATCTATTGAAGCAGTTTTATTACCAGGTGGATCAGGAGTTAGCGAGTTTTTGTTAAGTTTGATTTTTTCATCAGTATTTGGTGCGTCACTTGCAAATCCATCTATGCTTTTAACAAGAATTTTTACATTCTACTTTCCATTAATTTTATCTTTAATGCTTTTTATATTAAGATGTATTAAAAAAAGGCATATATATTTTAAAAAATAGTGAATTTGACAAGTATGTGTATGTGTGATATCATTTATTACATCGGTGGCACATTATTCTAGTCAACGATTTATTATGAAGACGGGGCTAAAAATCCGTTAAAGAGCATATCTGTGAAACTTCTTGTGCTTGCTTCATTCGCCCAGATTGGGGTGAGTGCTGGAAATGAGAATGTCGGGCATCCATAATGGCATATGTAAATGACCCACCATTCGTGGAGACCTATTCTTGTGTATGGCCTATACGTGAAAACTGACGGACTGTATACGAAATAGGATTAAACCTACCATGTGATGAAAGTTGCGGGTAGTGTAGCTTGTCTTGAGTGAATAATTGGGATAATTGATTAGGGATTCAGTAAGTTTTTAGCTAGAACCTACATGGATTGCAATTTGAAATATTATTTGCAAAAAAGAATTAATAATAATGACTTGGTGAGGAAATCTTCTAGAGTGTTGTTAATATAGGATTACAGTGCGTACTAAGTGGTAATCAAGTAATATATTTGGCAACAATATATTAAATCTTTTAAAAGGGAACTGCTTATTGGTAACGATAAGTAAGATTTAGGGAAATCCAACTTGACCTAAGACGTAAGATTAACTTTATTAACGCCATTAACAAAAATACTAGAAATAGTATTTTTATTTTTTATATAATAGAAAAATGCTTGATAAGTTAAAAAAAACATGCATCCAGACAAATGTATTTGGCTTAAGGTTTTTTAACTGTTATACTTTAATACAAGTTAGTTATGATATAAAGATATTTATTATAAATTAAAAACAATTTAAAGGAATTTCAACATTTTTATAGTATATTAATAATGAATGTAGTAAAAATTAAATTGTAGTATTTAAAATTGATATGCAAAATTTAGTATGATACTGCTAAAATATTTAATAGATAGGAGATTTTTATTAATAATAAAATTACTACTAAAATGAAAGTAAAAGATAATTTAATTAATATAATAAGAATAGATAATACAGATTATATTTCGTTAACTGATTTAGCTTCATATTCTAATCCACTTGATCCATCTGGAGTTATTAGAAATTGGATGTCTACTAGAAATTAATTTTTATTTTATTCGTTATGGGAGGAATTGAGTAATCCTGATTTTAATTCCGTGAAATTACACGGAATTAAAATAAATGAAGTCACATATAATATATTTACAATGACACCTAATAGATGGAAAAAACAATTTAATACAACAGGTATAATTCCAAGTAGTGGCAAATATAGTAATGGAACATTCGCTCATCCAGATATTGCCCTTGAATTTGCTTCATGGATAGGCCCAGCATTTAAATTATATTTAATAAAAGAATTTGAAAGATTAAAATACAATGAAACATATCAAGAAAAAATAGAATGGTCAGTAAGAAGAAGTTTATCAAAAACAAATTATAGGATACATACAGATAGTATTAAAGAGAATATTGTTCCAACATTAACTGATAAGCAAAAATCATATGCAAAGGAAGCAGATATCATAAATGTAGCTTTATTTGGAATGGCTGCAAAACAGTGGCGAGAAAATAATCTCAAATTAGAAGGAAATATTAGAGATTATGCTGATATTCTTCGTTTAGTTGTATTATCAAATTTGGAAGTTTTAAATGCAAGCATGATTGAAAATAATATTAGTTAAAAAGATAGATTAGAAAAATTAAATAAAATAGCTAAAAGGCAGATAAATATTTTAATAAATGATAATAATATAATTAGAATATCAAAGTGGGATGATTGCAAATTACTTGGTGGAAAAATGCCTGATGAATGATTAAAAATGTTTTGGGATAAGTAGAAAGATAAACTTGTCTTTTAAAATGGATTTATAAATTGTATATTATTTTAAATATATTTTATTAATAAAAAGATTAATTAAGAAATATAATAGAAAGTTATGTTGGAAATTTATCCAATATAGTAGAATTTTTGTGAGTTTAAATATTAATACTTAACCATTTAAAACAATTATTGTAATTGTTTTTCTTTTGTGATAAAATTATCATGGTGATGATATGGAAGATAAAAATACAAATAATGTTGGTAGATATATAGTGGTAATTATTTGTTATATTATGATTATTGCCTTAGTAGTTTTACTTGTAGTAAATTTAAAGAAAAATAGTTCTAATTCTAACAATGCAAATAATACAAGTGTAAAAGAAGAGACTGTTCAACCAAATGTTGATACTACTACACAAAATAAAGAAAGTATAAATAAAGAAAGTACATATTTTAATCCTATAGATAGTATTAATGATGCTAAAGATACGGTAGATGATATAAATAAAAAGCAAGAAAAAGCAAATCAAGAATATAAAGATGAAATGAATATGTTGAATCAATATAGGTGATTAGATGAAAAATAATAAAATTAATTATGGATGGATATTTAAAATAGTATTATCTACATTCATAATCTCTATCGTTTTTACTTTAATAAGTGAGATTGCAATTCCAAATGTTACTATTATTCTAGGTATTATAATTTGCATTATATTTATAGCTATTGGTGTTATATTTGATATGGTAGGGGTTGCTATTACAACTTGTGATGAAAAAAAGTTACACTCTATGGCATCTAATAAAATTAAGGGGGCTAAAACGGCTATAAAGTTTAAAAAGAATGCAGATAAAATGTCTAGTTTTTGTAATGATGTTATAGGTGATGTTTGCGGCATAGTATCAGGTTCTACTGCAACAGTTATAGCCATTAAAATACTTGAAAAAACAAATTTTAATGAACTTGTTACTACTGTTATAATAATGGGGGTTGTGTCTTCTTTAACAATTGGAGGAAAAGCATTAGAAAAATCTTTTGCTATAAAAAGGAGTACTACAATTGTTTACCATTTTTCTAAGATAATTAGTTTGTTTATAGGAGAGTGATATTTTGAATAAAGGTTTTACTTTAATGGAACTTTTGGCTGTAATAGTTTTACTTATATTAGTTTCAATGATAATATTTCCTGGTGTTAATAATATAATAAAAGAAAGTAAAAATACAGTTTATAAAACTCAAGTAAATTCTATATTAAAAGCAACCTATGATTTTACTTTAAAGCACCCAGAGTATTTAGGCAATTTAAATGAAATAAGTTATATAACGCTTAGCAGGTTAAAAGTAGAAGGATTAATTGATGCTAAAATAATTAATCCAAATACTTATTTAGAATACCCTGATAATTTAGTTATAAGTATAAGTAATGTTGGATCAAATTATAAACGTAAAAATTCTAATTCATATTATACGGGAGATTATTTATATGAATTAGAATCAGATAGATTGGTTAATGTAGTTAATAGCCCTAATATAAGTATTACAGGAAATAATATAAATAATAATTTATATTTACTAGATTTGGAAGAAGAGTTTATAGAACCAGAAGTTTCAGCTGTTGATTATAATTTAGAGGATATAACTTCAAATATAACTAAAATTATTTATAATGATAAAGATAATGTTGTTGATAGTATTAATAATACGAAGTTTGGATCATATAAAATAAAATATGTTGTATTAGATGAATATGGTAACTCTGGTATGGAAGTATTAAATGTAATAGTAGGAGATGATGAAGCTCCAACAATAAGTTTTCCATCCAATAATGAAATTGATATAACAACAACATCATATGATTTATATAGTGGTGTTACTTGTACTGATAATAGTGGATATTGTACTATAAGTTATACTGGAGATATTGCATTTGGTGTAAAAGGATCTAATGTAATAGAATATACAGCTGTTGATTATAGTGGAAATACATATACCAAAAAAAGAGTAATTACTGTAAAATAGGCTTTTATAGCTTATTTTTTTGACTTTAATAAAAACAATATGCTATAATGTTTAAGGTGAGTAAATATGGTAAAATATGATGAAAACTCAATTAAAATACTAGAAGGACTTGAAGCAGTAAGAAAAAGACCAGGTATGTATATTGGTTCAACTGATAAAAGAGGTCTTCATCATTTAGTATGGGAAATTGTAGATAATTCAATAGACGAAGTAATTAATGGGTATGGAAATAAAATAAAGATAATACTTCATAAAGATAAAAGTATAAGTATAGAAGATGAAGGTCGTGGTGTACCTGTTGGTATGCATTCATCAGGTAAGTCAACTCCAGAAGTAATTTATACAGTACTTCATGCAGGTGGTAAATTTGAAACATCAGGATATAGTGTATCAGGGGGGCTTCATGGTGTTGGTGCTAGTGTAGTTAATGCTTTATCTAGTTGGATGGAAGTAACTATAAAAAGAGATGGATATGAATTTTTTATAAGGTTTATTGATGGTGGTAACTTAGATATACCATTAACTAAAAAAGATAAAACATCAAAAACTGGTACTAAAGTAAGATTTATGCCTAATCCAGAAATATTTTCTACAACTAATTTTTCATTTACAACTATATGTGAAAGAATGCAAGAGTCAGCATTTTTACTTGAAGGAATTACAATTGATGTAACTGATGAAGAAGATAATAGACATGAGAGCTTTTGCTATAGTGATGGGCTAAAATCTTTTGTAGAATATATAAATGAAGAAAAAGATGTATTACATAGGGCAACTGTAATAAATGGAATTAAAGATAAAATTGAAGTTAAAGTAGCTTTTCAATATACAAATTCATATAATGAAAATATTATTTCTTTTGTTAACAATGTTAAAACTATAGATGGTGGAACTCATGAAGTAGGATTTAAAACAGCAATAACTCGTGTATTTAATGAATATGCAAGAAGTAATGGATATATTAAGGCTAAAGATAAAAACTTAGAAGGTCCAGATACAAGAGAAGGACTAACTGCAGTAATAAGTCTTAAAATACCAGAAGCATTACTACAATTTGAAGGCCAAACTAAAGGAAAATTAGGCACACCCCAAGCTAGGACTATAGTAGATTCTATTGTATCTGAGAAACTTTCTTTTTTCCTAGAAGAAAATAAAGCAATAGCTCTAGAAATAGTAAATAAAATGCTTAAAAGTAGAAATGCAAGAGAAGCGGCAAGACGTGCTCGTGATGAGGCCAGAAATGGTAAAAAGAAAGATAAATCAGAAAGAACAATTAGTGGTAAATTAACTCCAGCTCAAAGTAAAAATCCTAAAATAAATGAACTTTTCTTAGTAGAGGGAGACTCAGCAGGAGGATCAGCTAAAACAGGGCGTGATAGAAAATATCAAGCAATACTACCATTACGTGGTAAAGTTTTAAATACAGAAAGAGCATCTTTGGAAGAGGCATATAAAAATGAAGAAATTAATACTATGATATATGCAATAGGAGCAGGCGTTGGAGCAGACTTTGATATAGAAGATAGTAATTTTGATAAAGTAATTATAATGACAGATGCAGATGTTGATGGATCTCACATTCAAATACTTCTTTTAACTTTCTTTTATAGATATATGCGTCCACTAATAGAAGAAGGACATCTTTATATAGCTATGCCTCCTTTATATAAAATAGAATGTGGCAAAGAAGGTGAGTATGCTTGGACTGAAGAAGATAGAAAAAATTTGTTAGAAAAATATAAAGGTAAACAAACTAAAACTCAAAGGTACAAAGGTTTAGGAGAAATGGATGCTAATCAGCTTTGGGAAACAACAATGAACCCTAAGACGCGTAGTTTAATTAAGGTAAGTATAAATGATGCAGCTCTAGCTGAAAAAAGAGTTAGGGTACTTATGGGAGATAAAGTTGATCCTAGAAAAGAATGGATAGAAGAAAATGTAGAATTCTCGCTAGAGGATAACTATAAGATAAACTAGGTGTTATTATGAAAAAATTATTAATTAGTGATGTAGATTCATTTAAATATGAATTAAAAGATGAAAATAATAATATTTATAATTGTAATTTTGAATTTTTTGATTTGAATGTAAATAAAGGCGATATTATATATTTATCTGAAGAAATTTTAAGTTATCCAATGTTATATTGTTTTGGAAAAATAAGAGATGAAAAAACAGATGAAAAGGACATTATAAAATTAGTATGTTCTGGAAAGGGAATATATTTACAAAGGTATTATGGATAAAAAAATAGATGATTTAAAATTAATAAAAAAACATTATGGTGAAGCTATGATGCAACTTTGTAGAAAATTATTTCCATCACTTTTAGAAGATGCTGGACTATTATATAATACTTTAAATAGTTGTTTTAATCCTTCAAAGCTTTTATATGATGATATAAAATCATGTGCTTCTGATTTTAAAGATTATATTTATAGCATAGTAGGTCAAAATAAAAAAAAAGAAAAATTTGAAACTTACAGTAATCCTTTTGAATTAATGAAGAATGTTGGATACAATTTATATGAATGCAAAGATGAATTTGATATACAATCATTTAGACATTATTTTTATAGAGAAAATCCTACTTTTCCATATACTGGTGGAACGCCAGAAAAATCTGAGGATGAAGAATTATGTACTTTTTCGGGTAATAGATTAAATAGTAATTATGTGTTTTTTGCAGTAAAAGATGATGTAGATAAAATAAAAAGAGAAGATTTTAAAGAACCACTTCGTGAAGATAAATATGGAACAAGTGTAATAAGTATACAAATAACAAAAGATAAATCTCACACAATATCAATAAAAAACAGATATAACTCTACCGTGTTAAATCCAGATTCAACATTTTTTAATAATTTAGATAGTATAACTTTAGGTTTAACTAATAGTTTCGAAAAATACATGGGCTTTTCTATTAATAGTGTTAAATATAGTAATTTTAATTTAAATAATTATGTTAAAGCCTCTGATGGAAAATTATATAAGTATAATTATGAAAAAAATAATATATATTATTGTATTAATAATATAATTATAGATAATTTTAAAGTAAAGCGTTATGATAAATCAAAATATTTATTGTTTGAAAATATGATTTTAAAATTAAATAATCCTAAAAGTATAGAGTGTTATGATGGAAGTACTAATTTTATTACAGGCTTATTTAGTGATGGAATATCAAAAATATATATTGATACCAAAGATAATAATTATAAAAATATAAAAATAATTGATAAAAAAGGTATTGAGTGTAAACTATTAATTACTAGTTTAGGGCATTTAATTTCATTTGAATTAGATAAGAAAAATAAATTAGATTTAAATTCAAAATCTAATAGTGATAATTCTTTACCATTTAAAGATTTGGTTTCTCTTAAAAATTTTTGCTTTCCAGAAAATTTTGAAGGGGATTTAGATTTAACTAATTTGGAAAACATTGAAAATGTAGTTTTTCCAAAGAGAATAAAAGGTAGTTTGAATTTGCCAAATTTAACTAATCTTAGTAATGTGGTTTTACCTGAAATAATAGATGGGAATTTAAATCTTAATAAAGTAACTTCTATAAAAGATACAAAATTTCCTGAAAAAATAGAAAAAAATTTAAACCTAGAAAGAATTTTATATGCAAAAGATTTAGAATTACCGAGGTATGTAGGTGGAGATTTAAACTTTGATTTTTTAACAAATGCAGATAATGTAATTTTTCCAGAAATACTTGGTGGAAGCTTATATTTAGATAAACTAGTAAGTGGAAAAGAGATAAAGTTGCCAAAATTTGTAGGTGTTAATTTAAATATAAATAGCCTAAAAGATTTAAAAATTGTTAAGTTACCAGATAATATTGGCGGAAGTCTAAATTTAGAAAGTTTAACAACTATTGAAAACTTTGATTTCCCGGAATATGTAGGTGGTGATTTAGTTTTAAATAATTTAACAACTTTAGAGAATTCAAAATTACCTAAAAAAGTAGGTAGAGATTTATTATTAAATAAGTTAAATACTGTTAAATATATAATATTTCCAGAAAATGTGGGTGGCTCTATGCACCTAGATAGTTTAACCTCAGGTAAAAATATAATATTACCAAAAATTGTAGGAGAAGATTTATATTTGAATAAAATGAGTAGTGCTAAAGATATCACATTATCAAATACTGTAGGTGGGAGCCTATATTTAAATAGTTTAATGACCTCAGATGGATTAGTTTTGCCTGAGGATATAGGATCTTCATTACACCTACCAAATTTATTTTATATTAGAAATATGATTTTTTCTAAAAAGGTAGGCAAAGATTTAATATTAAATAGATTAACAAGTGCAGAAGATGTAGTATTTCCAGAAAATGTTGGAGGAAATGTTGATTTAAGTTATTTATCAACTGGTAAAGGAATAATATTACCTAAAAATATAAATGGGAACTTAAATTTAAAAAGTTTAATTAGTGGTAAAGGAATAACTTTTCCTAATATAATAGGTGGCATTTTAAATTTAGATAGTATATTAAGTGGTAAAGATTTACGCCTATCAAAATTTATTAAAAGAATATCTATAAATAAAAATATAAAAAAATTTAATAGTATAAAAAATTTAAATATATTAAAGTCATTAAAGTTTTATTCTAAGAAATTGGCATTAGTTTTAAAACCTATGGCTTCTAAAAAAACAACTGTTGTAAGTATTAGATGAGGGGAGATTTATGAAGAAAAAGCAAGATGAAACTGAAGAATTATTAGGCCGTATTTACGATTATACTCTAGAAGAGATTATGGGTGAGAGATTTGGAGAATATGCAAAAGATATAATTCAAAATAGAGCTATTCCTGATGTTAGAGATGGATTAAAACCAGTACAAAGAAGAATTTTATATGCTATGTTTAGAGATAAAAATACGCATGAAAAAGCTCATAAAAAAAGTGCTACTGCAGTAGGAAATGTTATGGGTCATTATCATCCACATGGAGATTCATCTATATATGAAGCTATGGTACATATGAGTCAGTGGTGGAAACAAAATGAGTGTTATATTGATATGCATGGAAATAATGGTTCTATGGATGGAGACTCTGCAGCTGCTATGCGTTATACAGAAGCAAGGTTATCTAAAATAAGTGGTGAACTTTTAAAAGATATAGATAAAGATACTATAGAATGGGCACCTAATTTTGATGATACATTATATGAACCAATTGTGCTTCCTGCAAAATTTCCAAACTTACTTGTAAACGGTGCTAAAGGTATTTCTGCAGGGTATGCAACTGAAATACCACCTCATAATCTTGGAGAAGTAATTGATGCTACAATAAAAAGAATTGATTCACCAAACTGTAGATTAGAAACTATTTTAGATATAGTAAAGGGTCCTGATTTTCCAACTGGGGGAATTGTAGAAGGAAAAAAAGAAATAGAAGAAACTCTAACAAAAGGAAAAGGTAGAGTAGTTATAAGAAGTAAATATGAAATAATAGAAGAAAAATCTAAAAGACAAATACTAATACATGAAATACCTTTTGACGTAAATAAAGCTTTACTTGTAAAAAAAATATCAGATATAGTATATGATAAAAAAATAGATGGAATAACTGAGGTTAGAGATGAATCTGATAGAGAAGAAAAGGTTAGAATTGCTATTGATTTGAAGAAAGATGCAAATATTGATAATGTAATTAATTATTTGATGAAAAATACTGATTTACAAGTAAATTATTCATACAATATGGTTGCTATAGTAAATAGAAGACCTATGTTAGTAGGTGTACTTGATGTAATTGATGCATATATATCTCATCAAAAAGAAGTAATAACAAGACGTACTAAATTTGATTTAGAACATGCAAAAGCAAGAATGCATATAGTAGAAGGCCTAATAAAAGCCTTAGATATTTTAGATCAAGTAATTCAAACTATTCGTTCTAGTAAAAATAAGCAGGATGCTATTAATAATTTAGTTAAAGAATATGAATTTACAGATAAACAAGCAGAAGCTATAGTTACTTTACAACTTTATAGATTAACAAATACTGATGTCAAAGTACTTGAAGAAGAATATGCGAATCTTCTTCGTGCTATAGAACTTTTACTTGGAATACTAAATGATGAAGAAAAGTTAAAAAATGTTATGAAACAAGAATTAAAATACATAAAAAATGAATATGCGACACCTAGAAAAACCTTAGTAAAAGATGAGGTAACTGAAATAAAAATAGATACTGAAGCCATGATACCAAAAGAAGATTGCATTGTAGTAGTAACTAAAGATGGATATGTAAAAAGAGTATCAAAAAGAAGTTATTCTGCAACAGAAGATCCGACAGGACTAAAAGAACAAGACTATATTATAGGCATTTATGAATTAAATACGGTTAATACTATTTTAATGTTTACAGATATAGGTAATTATTTATATGTTCCAGTATATGAAATACCTGATATGAAGTGGAAAGATTTAGGTAAACATATAAGTAATATAATAAAAATTAATCCTGAAGAAAATATTATAGGAGTAATTCCTGTAATTGATTTTAATACTGATAAATATATTACAGTATTTACTAAAGGTGGTATGATAAAAAGAACATTAATCAGTGATTTAAAAGCAACAAGATATTCTAAACCAATGCCATATATTAAACTTAAAGATGACGACTTAGTAGTTTGTGTTGAATATAAACAAGGCGTGGATGTATTTATAACAACAAAAAATGGATATGGACTTAGATATGATATAAATGAAGTTCCAATAATTGGAAGTAGAGCCTCTGGTGTTAAAGCAATATCATTAAAAAATGATATGGTTGTAAGTGGAAATGTAATAGATAATGAAGAATATATTTCTATAATAACTACTAAAAATACTGGAAAAAGAATAAAACTTACAGAGTTTGAAAGAATCTCTAGAGCGCGCAAAGGTATACAAATAATAAGAGATGTTAAAACAAATCCATATTATATTTTAAATACATATATAACTTCTTCAAAAAATAATTTAGGCTTGAAATTCAAAGAAGATATAGAAATAATTAAATTAACTGAACTTCCAATTTTAGATAGATATTCAACAGGAACTAGTCTTTCTAAAAATGATATAATATCTACTTTTATAGAAAAAGAATTAGAAAATCCTAAATTAGAAAAAAATGAAAAAGATATTCCAATTCAAAAAGAAGAGTTATCGTTAGATAATATAGATCAAAGAATGATGACTATTGACGATTTTTTATCTGATATAGATTTAAAGGATGAATAAAAATTTCATTCTTTTTTGTTGACTTTTTAGTAACATATGTTACCATTTACTTGGTGGAGTTGATATTATTTATGAATCAAAAACAGCTAAGATTATTATCAAAAATGAAACGACTTATAAATAATGGTAAATGCAGATTTGCTATCAGGAAAGATAGGGATTACATAGATGATTTATTAAAAATTGGCATAACCGAACAAATGGCTTAGGAATATATATTATCGCTTAAAAATTAAAAATTGAAAAATATAATGAAGAAGAAACTGTATGTTTATCATTTCATGAAGATAAGGAGTGATTATAATATGAAGTGTGATAATTGTGGCTCTGTTGAAACATATGTTACAGAATATAATCATAATTATATAATTAAAAATAAAGAAATTAATTTTAAATCAAAAAGAAGATTTTGTAGAAGCTGTAATTGTTTAATATATGATAAAGATTTAGATAATTTAGCATCAGAAAAAGCAATTTTTACTTATAATAAGCTTTATGGCATTCCCAAAGAAAAAATAATTAAATTAAGAAATTCTTATAATTTATCTATAGGTTTGTTTGCTAAAATAATAGGATGCGCTAAAAAAACATTAATAAGCTATGAAAAGGGTACTTCAATACCAAATGATAATTATACTATAATTTTAAATAGTTTAATTCATAATCCAAAAATTATAATAGAATTAATTGAATCTAATAAAAGCAATTTTACTGATAAAGAATATTTTAAACTAAACACTAAAATAATTAGTAATAATAATATAGATCAATTAATATTTAATGAAGAATTTGTTCCTACTGTATATAATGGTTATACAAAGTTAGATAAAAATAAAGTATTAAATATGATTTTGTTTTTTGCAGATGATATAATATTAAAAACAAAGTTATTAAAAGAAATGTTTTATTCAGATTTTATATATTATAAAAATACAGCCTCTTCTATAACTGGACTTGAATATTCTAAAATAACATATGGTCCTGTTCCTGATAATTATGAAAATATACTTTTATTATATAAAGAACAAAATTATCTTGATTTAATAGTTGAATATAATAATGAATATGAGTTACACAAAATTATAAGTAAAAAAAAGTTTGATAAAAATGTATTTTCAAAAGAAGAATTAAATACATTAAAAAATATAAAAAAATATTTTAGTAATTTTACTTCTTCTTCAATAGCTGAATTTTCTCATAGAGAAAAAGCCTATATTAATACAAAGTTTAATAAAAAAATAGAATACGATTATGCTTTTGATATTGAATTAAATTAAGATAGATTTTTCTATCTTTTTTTAGTATAATAACTTTGGTGATTCAAATGGAAAAATCTAAAAATTTAAAAGATAAATTACTTAACTTACCAATGATGCCTGGCTGTTATTTAATGAAAAATAAGGATGGCGTAATTATATATGTAGGTAAAGCTAAAAAATTAAAAAATAGAGTAAATTCTTATTTTAGAGGGAAACATTATGGAAAAACTGAAAGACTTGTTAATGAAATATATGATTTTGAATATATAGTTGTTAACAGTGAAGTAGAATCACTTATACTTGAAATTAATTTAATAAAAAAATATGATCCAAAATACAATATACTTTTAAGAGATGATAAAAGTTATCCTTATATTGAACTTACTAATGATAATATTCCAACACTAAAAGTTATAAGAAATATAAATAAAAAGAAAAAAACTAATAATTTATATGGACCATATCCTAATGTAACTGCTGCAAGAAGTGTTGTAAATTTACTTAATAGAATATATCCTTTAAGAAAATGTAATACATATCAAAAAAAGCCTTGTCTTTATTATCATATTGGTGAATGTCTTGGCTATTGTACTAATAAAATTGATAAAATACTCATAAATCAAATGAAATTAGAAATAATAAAATTTTTAAATGGCGATCATTCCATAGTAACCAATAAGCTAAAAGAAAAGATGGAATATGAAAGTAATTTATTACACTTTGAAAAAGCTAAAGAATATAAAGATTTACTTGATTATATAAATATAACACTAACAAAACAAGAAGTAGAATTAAAAGATAATATATCTAGAGATATATTTGGATACTACTTTGATAAAGGATATTTAAGTATTCAAATATTTTTTATAAGAGCATCAAAAATAGTAGAGCGAAAATCAAAAATATTTGATATAGTTGATAATGTAGAAGAAGAATTAACAAGGTATATTGCAAGGTTTTATACTAATTTGAATAAGCCAAAAGAAGTATTAGTACCAAATATAGTAGATTGTAACATATTAAGCAAATACTTAGATATTAATATAAAATCACCTATAAAAGGTGAAAAGAAAAAATTAGTTGATATGGCATCTAATAATGCAAAAATAATGCTAGAAGAAAAATTTGAACTTATAAAAAAAGATGAAGATAAAACTATAAATGCACAAGAAGAACTTAAGAATTTATTAAAATTAGATAAATTATCTAGAATAGAAATATTTGATAATGCTCATCTTTTTGGCACATATAATGTATCTGGTATGGTTGTATATGTAGATGGAAAGCCTAAAAAGAATGATTATAGAAAATTCAAAATAAGTATTGATACAAACGATGATTATTCTATGATGAAGGAAGTTATTTATAGAAGATATTTTAGAGTATTAAAAGATGATTTAGAAAGACCTGACTTAATAATAGTAGATGGTGGTATAGGTCAGATAAATGTTGCAAGAAATGTTATTGATAGCCTAAATTTAAATATACCTGTTGTGGGTCTAAAAAAAGATAACAAACATACAACAGAAGCATTACTTGCATTTGATCCTATAAATGAGGTTAAAATAGATAAAAAAAGTAATCTATTTTATTTGCTTGAGCGTATGCAAGATGAAGTACATGAATTTACTATAAATTATCATAAAAGTTTAAGAAGTAAAGGGAGCCTATCTAGTATACTTGATAATGTAGAAGGAATAGGTGAAAAAAGAAAAAAAGAATTATTAAAAAAATTTAAGACTATAAACAAAATAAAAGAAGCAAGTATTAATGAATTAAATGAAATACTACCTAATAATATTTCTATAAATTTAAAACAATTTTTAGATAATTATGATGTAAAGAAACAAGTAAATTTTCATGATTTATGAAAAAATGACTTGTTTTTTTTTTTTTT
>JAUNNO010000077.1 GCA_030531425.1 bacterium | reverse complement strand
GGAACCTCCTTTTTAAATACGTGTTATATTATAACATATTATGCATAATAAGTGTTTGAACACAGTTAAATAATAGTAAAGTAAATGTAAAGAAAATATTGAAAATATATAACAAACATAATAATATTAGATATTTTTAAAAGAATTATGACTAAAATATAAATTAACTATTAAACAACCTATTATAGAACCTAATAAATCAATCAGAGTATCAACAAAACTGGATGATCTTCCTAGAACAAAATATTGATGTAGTTCATCAAAACAAGCTAAAGAAAAACATATCAATAATGTTGATATATATTGTTTAAATAATAAAGCTTTATTCACTGAATTAAAAAAGCAAAGAACAAAAAGAGATAATATAAAGAAAAGAAATGCATGTGCAAATTTTCTTATATATAAATTAGTATCATGAACTATATGATTCAACTCATTTTCATCCCTAGGATTATAAAATGTCGTAACAACTTCTTTGGTAATTTTTTTACTGATTTTATTCGTATTAAAATAATCCATAGATGAAAATATGTTAATTATAATAATCCAAATTATAATAAATATTAACAGAAAATATTTTCTTGTATTACTCATAGCAACACCTCTTAATTTAGAATTAAATAACATCTTTAAGTAATTTTTATTATAATAATTATATTAATTTACGTTTTAAAAATTTACTAACAAATTTTAATAAAAGATTTTTAAAATATAAAAAATTATCAGTATTTTTAAATAATAAATACATTATCAAGTTTGGAATAATTAAACAAATAAATACATTAATAACAACTTGTAGTAACGAGCTATTTACTACTATTAAAGATGATATACCAAAAGTAAGAGTTGAGATAACAATGTATAATAAAATATATCCAATTGTTTCTTTAGCATAGTTTAAGTAACTTAAATTAAATAATTTTTTATATACAAATTTTGGATAACTATAACACCATAATAATAATCCACTTATTATAGTTCCTCAAAAAACTTTAAGAATACTATAGAAAATACAATATTTAAAGTCGATTCCAGAATAGGTATAAATTTATCTTCTTCCCATATACCAGCAGCATCTTTAAAAGTATTATAGGTTCCTCTCATATTTTTTTGAAAAAGATTAAAAGCTATAACAAAAACAACTATTTTATCTAATAAATATTGTTTTCCAACCCAAACTTGAATAAATGGTTGAATAATAACTAGAAAACTAGTGGCACAAAAGGTTGCTAACCAGAAATTTAAAAATCTTAAATTCTTAAATATTTTAATTTTATGACTTGTGTTCTTTGATACTAAAAGATTGCCAACACTCGCAGTAGAAGAATTAATAAATTGTGAAGCTAATGTATTAACAGCACCAACAATTTGATAATAATTAGAATATAAACCAACAGTAATGACTCCAAAAAAGTATGAAATAATTATATTATCAGTACCAGTAACAATTATGTATCCAATTTTATGAAAAACAAGTGCTTTAACTTTAGAAAAAATATTTTTTTCTACTCTTTTATCCAATTTTTCAATGTTTTTGTCTTTCAAAAAAGGATAGTTCTTATTTGCAATAAAATTAAGAATAATATTTTCTAATAATTGACAAACTATCTTAATAATCAAATAAAGATAATAATTTTTGGTTAAAAATACAATTAAAATCTGTGTAAAGTTCAAAATAATCAAATAAAATATATGAACAACATTAATTATATAATTTTTTTGATTAGCATAAATTAAGCTTCTCTTATATGCTATTAAATACGAAGATACAGTACTCATTAAATAAAGTAAATATACTAAATGTATATTAATATCAATATCAACATCGCCAACTAATATATTCAAAAAAGGAAGAATTAATAAGCCACATATAAATACAGAAATTGCAATAATATTATAAGCCTTTCTGTAGAAGTGCATTAATGATTTAACCTTTTCTATATCATTATCAGCAATAGGTTTATATAAATTATAAATAATTGCACTACCAATTCCTAATTCAAAGAAACTTAACATTGTTAAAATATTACTAAATAAACCATTTAGTCCTAAATACTCAACATTAAGTATTCTAATAAAAAATGCAGTACTAATAAATCCTAAAAGCATAGTTACTATGCTTGAAATAGTTGACGCAATTGAATTTTTAATTGTATTATTTGTTCTCACATAATCACTCACTTTTCATTTTTTTAATAAATATATATAAAGGATTTAAATAAATAATAAGAAAAATTTTAATTTTCAACAAAAAAGAAATATGTTTATTCAATAATTTATCTTCTTTTATAAAATAATTTATATTATTTAAAAGATCTTTATTAATTAATTTATAATCATCATTTCCATTAAAAATATAATTATAATAACCATATTCTACAATATATCTAGCTTCATATTTATAAACTAAATCATATTCATTTTTTTTCTTAAAAAAATCTATAATATACTTTAATGTAATAAACAAAGACAAATTATCAATCTTTTTATTATGTGATATAGAATTAGGATAAATATTATAATTATAAAGAGGAGAATCAATAAATGAATATTTAACATTCATATTTTCACATAAACTAAGATTAAAATATAAATCTTCCATCATAGATATTTTTTCTTCTAAGAAATGATTTTTTATTAAATCCTTAGAATATATCTTATTCCATAGGTAACCTCCAACACTATCGTGAAATTCATCAACTAAAGCTAAATCAAAACGACTATTAGGTTTATTAAGAATACCTAAAGAACATTTATCATTATTTATAATATTAAAATTACAAACACCAATATCACTTCTATCATGCTCCATTTTTTCAATAATACATTTAAACATATCTTGATTAATAAAATCATCAGAATCAATAAATGAAATATAATCTCCAGACGCAACATTAATACCATTATTTCTAGCAGCAGACACTCCTCTATTTTTCTGGTGAATTACATTAACTCTTAAATCTTTTTTTGACCATTCATCACATATTAACTCAGATCCATCGGTACTTCCATCATTAACTAATAATATTTCTAAATTCAAATATGATTGGTTAATAATAGATTCAACACACCTGTTTAGATATTTTTTAGAATTATAAACGGGCACTATAACACTTATTTTCTTTTCACTAATCATTACAATATTAAACCTTTCTATGCTTTAAATTAAGACAATATTTTTTTTATTAATTTTTTTGCATTTCCCTTAATTTTTTCTTTAACAAAGAAAAATATAGCTTTTTCTTTAAAAATATAATCTAATTCTTTCTTTCTAAAGCCATTACTAATATT
>JAUNNO010000025.1 GCA_030531425.1 bacterium | reverse complement strand
TATATATACTTCAATATTATTATTTGGATATGGTATGAGTCAAGAAGATAGAAATATTATTAATATTATAAGTAATATTGATAAATTAGATTCTATTCATACACCAACAGTACTGAAAATAAATGATATTTATAAAATTACTAAAAACTATGTAAATATTATTAATTCTGATATATTAAAAGATTTTAATAATAATTTAGAGAAAAAAATTCAATTAAATAATGAATTAGAAGGATGTAATTCATCAAAAATATATGAAAATAAAGTATTAGAAGAAAACAAAACCATGTTTTTGAAAAGTTATGATTGTTTTAATTGCTTTTTTCCTTTAGAAGTAAAATCTTCAAATAAAAAATTATCTTCAAAATATAATGGAAATCGTCATCCTTACTCAGGTGGAATAAAGGTAAAAGAATTATCAGATATTGTATCCAAAATAATAAAAACAGATATAAAGAGAAATTTAGTATATGTAGATGCCGTTGAATTTTCAAATTTCAAGAATTTTAAAAACTATTGGGGAGATTATTCTACTCATAATGAATGGTATGAAGAAATTAAAGATATTAGCAAAAAGCAAAAAAACAATATAAGGTATATATTTTTGTTTGGAAGACAATATGATAGTTTTAATAAGGAGTATTTTATATTCCAGGGATTATATAGATTTAAAGAATTTAATAAAGAAAAAAATTGTAATATATGGGTTAAATGTAATAAAAGTAAATTGGTTTCTTTTGAAGAAGATGAATTTAAAAAAATGGTATTAAAAATAGAATCATCTATTATTTAATATAGGAGGGTGTTATGAAGTATTATATAGAAACAATTAATAAATTAATAGATAAAGTAAAAAATATAGAACTTATAAGCGAAACAAGTAACAAAGTATTTAAAGTTACAACAGAAAGTAATGAAATATTATATGTTAAATTTTATGAAAATAATTCTTATCATATAGATTTAGAATTAAAATTATATAATTTAATAGATAATAAATATTTAAAAGAACTTTACTGTGAACCATTAAATTCTAGTGTTGCAGTATTTAGAAAATTAGTTGGAAAAACAATTGATGAATTAAATAATGAAGAACTTATAAAATATTCAGATAAAATAATAGATTCACTATGTGATTATTTAGATACTTTATCATTAACTAAAGTTAATGGTTATGGAGCACTTGATAATAATTTAAATGGTAAGTATGATAATTTTATTAATTTTTTGAAAGAAAGACAAGGTTCTACTTCAAAACAGTTGAAAAATTATAGAGATTTGACAGTTATAAGTGATATTATATTTGATGAATACGAAGATATAATTTTTTCAGATAATTCATTAACACCTATAGATAATAATATGAAAAACATAATGTTGACAAATGATGGTAATATAAAATTTATTGATCCTGGAGAAATGATAAGTGCTCCAATTTTAATGGGATATGGGGATTTTGTTGCTCATTCATATAAAACAATATTATATGATAAATTAATAAAAAAATTAAAATTGACTAAAAATGACGAAAAATTATTAAGAATATATGCCATATTTTCATCCTTAAATATTTTAGCATTCTTATCTAAACTTGGAGTAGATAACTTAGATAGTGTTATTCCATATGGTAATACTTATACATTTTATAATTTAATATTTGATCATTTAGAAAATTTAAATATAGGAAGAGAAAAAGTAAAAGAATATTCTATAAAAAAAAATAATAGTTAGGTATATTTAAAATAATTTGTATTTATAATATTAGAGGTGATAGGATGAATAATAAAGTTGTAATAATAGGATGCGGTAATGTAGGAATGAGTTATGCATATGCATTACTTAATCAAAGAACTTATGTAAATGAATTAGTATTAATTGATTTAAATATAAAAAAACTAGAAGGTGAAGTAATGGACTTAAATCATTGCCTAGCTTATAGTCCTTCTAAGATAAATATAAAATTAGGTACTTATGAAGATTGTAAGGATGCTAAGATTGTTGTAATAGCTGCAGGAGCTAATCAAAACCCAGGTGAAACTAGAATGGATTTAATAAATAAAAATAGTAAAATATTTAAGTCAATTGTTGGAGATGTTGTATCCAGCGGATTTAATGGTATATTTTTAATCGCAACTAATCCTTTGGATGTAATGACTTATTTAACTTATAAATATTCTAATTTTGATTCAAATAAAGTAATTGGAACTGGTACAACTTTGGATACAGCTAGATTAAAATTTTTAATAAGTGAAAAAATAGGAATAAGCCCTAAAGATATACAAGCATACGTAATAGGTGAGCATGGAGACTCTGAATTTGTGCCTTGGAGTAATGCATCAATAGCTTTAAAAAATATTGATGAATATTTAAGCTTAGAAGAAAAATTAAAAATAGAAAATGAAGTAAGACATTCAGCTTATGAAATAATAGATAGGAAGGGTGCAACATACTATGGCATTGGTATGTGCCTAGTAAGAATTACTAATGCCATATTAGGTGATGAAAATATAGTTTTATCTATTTCTGCATATGATAAGGAAAACGATATATATGTGTCAACCCCTGCAATAGTTAATTTGAATGGAGTTAAATCAAAAATATATATACCATTAAATGAAGAGGAAACAAATAAATTACAAAATTCAATAGATATTATAAAAAATGCTATAAATAGTTTATAGTATTTTTTTCTGTCCTAAAAATCTATAATATGAATATAGTTATGTGAGGGATAATATGATAATATTAACTAAAATAACTTTAGTAATGATGGTAAGTTTAATATTTTCAATTATATTTGGTATAGTTTTAATACCAATATTAAAAAAATTAAAAGCAGATCAAAGATTAAGTGAATATTTAGAAGAAAAACATAAAAATAAACAAGGCACTCCAACTATGGGGGGATTAATATTTATAATTCCTACAATATTAGTTATGATATTATTAATTATATTCAATAAAATAATATTTACAACATCGCTACTTATAGTTATTATCACTTTTTTATCATATTCATTAATAGGTTTTATAGATGATTATTTAATTATAAAAAGACATAATAATGAAGGATTAAGCGAAAGCGCTAAATTTATATTACAAGTTATAATTGCAATAGTGTTTTTTTATCTTTTTATGATAAGTGGTAATGAACCTTTACTTTGGATTCATACTCTACATATAAAATTTGATATTGGATTTTTATATGGAATAATAATTCTTTTGGTTTTAGTATCAAGTTCTAATGCTGTAAATATAACTGATGGGTTAGATGGACTTGCTTCTAGTCTTTCTATTATTGCTTTTTTCACACTGGGTATTATTACATATAATACCGGGTGGTTAGAAGGTTATGAGGAATTATCACTATTTTGTTTTTCTATTGTTGGATCATTAATAGGCTTTCTTATGTTTAATTTAAATCCAGCAAAAGTATTTATGGGAGATACTGGATCTTTAGCGCTTGGAGCCACTATGGGAAGTATTGCTATTTTAACAAGACATGAAATATTATTAATACTAATTGGTATAGTATTTGTAATAGAGACACTTACTTGTATAATACAAAGAGTATATTATAAATTTACACATAAAAGACTATTTTTAATGACTCCTATACATCATTCATTTGAAAAAAAAGGCTATAGTGAAAGACAAATAGTAAAAATATTTTGTTTAATTGGACTTATTGCTAGTATGGTATCAATAATATTTGGAATTATACTTTAATTAATAATAGATATAACTGTAAAATAAACAAGTAAGTTTTTATGATTTTGAAAAATGACTTGTTTTTTTTCCTTTTTGCGATAAAATAATAATGTAAAATACGAGGAGGTAATTATGAAGGATAAAGGTTTTACATTGATAGAGTTATTAGCAGTAATAGTAATATTAGCAATAATAGCTTTAATAGCAGTCCCAATAATAATAGATATTATTGAGGATTCAAAAAAAGAAGCATTAAAAAGGAGTGCAGAAAATTATTTAAAAGCAGTAGAATTAGCTATAGCGAAAGAAAACTTAAATGGGGAGTTTAATCCAAATAGTTGTAGTATAACATCAGGAAATGTAATATGTGGCTCTAAACCACTAACTGTGACAGTAGATGGTGAACTACCAGATAGTGGCACAATAAAACTACAAGATGGAACAATCCAAAGAACTTCAGAAACGTTTTTAACATACAATGATAAAGATACATTAACTTATGATGGAAATAACAAATTAATATTTGGTGAAGCTAAAGCTCCACAACCACAAGAAAAATATGGATATATGTGGAATACAGGATCATATGTAATTGGTCCAAGTATAAATGGTGATGGTTCGAGTTTGGAAACAACACTACCAGATGATAAAACATATTATTTGAAATATAAATTGGATAATTCTAACATAGTAACAAATACATATGCATGTGTTAAATTTAACGGAACAGAAGAACGATGCTTAGAAGGTGGATCTGCTGATACATATGGATGGGTTACAGATAAAACTGATTCTACAGGACAAGTTGAAAAATTATATGAAATAGAACAAAAAGGAATTTCAGGAGTTAGTTGCTACAGCAGCTCGAACGGCTCTTACTGCTCCGACGATTCGGTTGATTTGAATGCGAATTCGGCTGGCAATGTCAGTGGGAACGATCACATTGGCCGTTGCGTTGTCGATGGCGTTGGTATTTCGCGTTGCGAGAGCTTTTAGTAGTGTTGCCCTCAGCCATCTAAAAATCTAAAATCTGAATATTTTGGCGAATCTTAATATATTTAAGTGCCGAACGAAAGTGTAGGCACAAGATAAGTCGATGTGTCGTAAGGCACATTGACTAGTATAAATGTTAAAATTGTAAAAACGGAAACTGATAAAAATGATAATTTTTATCAGTTTTTTGTATTATAGAAGAGTTTGATGTAAGTATAAAAAAAATAATTATAGTTAGTTTATAATTGATTTATAACATCAATTCATATTTTATTATGTTTTAAATAAACTTATATAGGTGATACTATTGAAGAATAAAAAGGTAGAATATACCTTAATTATAGGTGTAATATTATTATCTATATTTGGTATTATTATGATTTATTCTTCATCATACATATGGGCTGAATATAAATATAATGATCCTTATAAGTATTTAAAAAATCAATTATTATTTTTTGTTATTGGTTTAATACTTATGAATATTGTAAGTAAAATAGATTATAAAAAGTATTTTAAGTATTCAAATAAAATACTTATACTTTGTATAATTTTGCTTATATTAGTATTAATACCAGGAATAGGTAGTGTTCGTAATGGATCTAGATCTTGGTTTGGTATAGGATCTTTTGGTATACAACCTTCTGAATTTGCTAAATTAGGACTTATTATTTTTACAAGTAAATATTTATCTAATAATCCAAATAGTATGAAAGATATAAAAAGGGGAGTCGCTCCAATACTTATAATTACTTTAAGTATATTTGGGCTAATTATGTTACAACCTGATTTTGGTACTGGTACAATACTTGTAATGACTATAATTGGTCTTCTTTTTATAGCAGGGTTAGATATTAAAATATTTATAAAATTTGGAATAGTTGGGGTACTTGGTATAGTAGGATTAATCTTAGTGGCGCCTTATAGATTAAAAAGAATTTTATCTTTTTTAAATCCTTGGAGTGATCCTTTAGGTAGTGGATTTCAAATAATTCAGTCCTTATATAGTATTGGCCCGGGAGGATTATTTGGACTTGGTTTTGGAAATTCTATACAAAAACATTTTTATCTTCCAGAACCACAAACAGATTTTATCTTTTCTATTATTTCAGAGGAGTTTGGTTTTCTTGGTATAGTTATTATTTCAAGCCTTTTTATATTAGTTTTTTATGAAGCGTTAAAAATTAGTATGAAGTGTAATGATTTATTTGGTAAATATCTTTCTTTTGGTATTACTTTTGGACTTATATTTCAAACAGTACTTAATTTATGCGTTGTAGTAGGTCTTATTCCAGTTACGGGAGTAACACTTCCATTCATAAGTTATGGTGGATCGAGTCTTATTATAACGATGATAAGTATTGGAATTATACTAAATATATCTAGATTTCAAAAATAAATAGTGTATGTAAAACAAATGCGCGATATAATGATCCTGCAGGAGATTATGTATGAATCAAGTTATAAAAAAGATAAACAAATATTGATAGATTCCCACAAGAATTTTCTTTTCAAATAAGTAATGAAGAGTTTAATAATTGAAAATGTGATGTCTAATAGTTATAAGACTAGCTTAAGAAGAACACCATATGATTTTCCAGAACAGGGTATTGCAATGCTTTCTGCTATATTAAAATAATTAATGCATTTGTTAATATAAAAAAATATATTTCAAATAATATTGTTTTTGAAGATAGATAAAGAATAAATTTACTTGAAGAAACACTTTCTAATTTTAAAGAAAAGAATAATCATATATTTTTTGAAGGACAAATATATGATGCTTATTCATTAATGATAGATGTATGTAATAATTCTAAGAAAGAAATAATCAAATTGGGAACAAACAAGGATAAAATTTAAAAGATATTATATAGTTGAATATAAAAAGCAAGAGTTAAAATGAACTCCACTTCGTTTCGCCCTTGATTTTAATCTTTCATCCCTTTCTCTAATTAGTATCTCTAGCTGCTTTTGTTCATTAATTATTTTTTTCATTTTCTTTTCCATATCAATTCTATGACCTTCTATTTTTCTAGTGTTATATAGTTTATTATTTTTAAATATTCTAACTGTATCATTAAATACATCTTTCCATACTTCAACAGTAGTACCTTTATAAAATATAAAATCATTCCCATCTTTATCTATAGGAATATAATATTCATTATTAATAGAAATCATATTACCACTTAGTATTGTTCTATTACCTTTAATACACATTATTTTAGTTAAATCAGTATTACCCAATGGAATAAATTCAGAATCTTCTTCTTTTGGTGGATAAGAAAATTTATGATTTAAATAATCTATATAATAATCATTAAACCATTTGTTTAATTCATCATAAGACTTAATATTAAATCTTTTAATATCATTTAATAAACTATTCTGAACAACTTTATTTTTGTTTTCGATTTTGCCTTTAGCTTCAGGAGAACCAGCATAAATTAATTCAATACCTAATTCATCTAACATACGTCCTACTTGAGTTAAATTTTCATCCTTTTGATTCCATAATATTGTTGTTTTATCTGAATAAATTGCTTGTGGAATACCATTTTTTCTAACATAATCTTAAATGTATGACAATAACCTAATTGGCATTCAGTTGGCATAAAATATCCAGATAATATTTCATCAGTGGCATCATCTAATGTCATATGTAATGAAGCTAACTTGCCATTTTGAAACCAATCATGTGGAGTGCTATCAGTCATAACTAACATACCAGTTCTCGGAGATGGATCTCTAAGTGGATGATAGTTTTTATCTCCTTTAAAACATTTATGTTTAATAGGAGATTTCCAACCTTCTTTTTTATATAATTGTTGAAAGAAAGATTTACTTCTTACTTTTAAATTATATTTTTTAACATCATCTTGTTTATTTTTGTTCCAAATAATATCCTCATGGTAAATATCCATAAATTGTGATATACTAATTGATGGATATTGATTTTTGAATTCTTTAATATATTCAATTTCTTTGGTTGGAGCTGAATTATTAGAATTCTTTCCTGTAAGTCCGTGGACGAGCAGGTCATCAATATCCTTTTTTTCTACTTCTTGTGATAATCTACTTAATTGCATTCTTGAGTATCCTGTTTGATTTGATATTTCACTATAAGTAATTTTAATTTCACCATTAATCTTTTGTTTTAATAATTCTAAAGCTTTCTTTTTGCTTTTTAACAAAATAATACACATCCTTTCGAATGCATATTATATAATAAATGTAACATTTTAAAAAATTTTCTATGTAACATTTTAAAAAAGGATTAACAATTATTACTTAACCTTTTACATTTTTTTAAAAATATGATAAACTTATATATGGTTAGGAATGATAAAATGAAGGAACCCATTTTTTATAAAATAGTTAGACCTTTATTATTTTTATTTACAAAATTAAAATTTAGACCAATTGTAATAAATAAGGAAAATATTCCAAAATCCGGTAGGGTAATTCTTGCTGGAAATCATACTAATAATTATGATTGTTTTACTTTAGGTGTAACTACTAAAAGATGTATTAGATATGTAGCTAAATCTTCATTAATGAAGGGATTTAAAGGTATTATATTTAAAGGCTTAGGCATAATACCAGTAAATAGAAATATAAAAGATAAAAGTGTTATACCAACTTGTGTTAGGTATTTAGAAAAAGAAGCTATTATAGGAATATTTCCAGAAGGTACAATTAATAGGACAAATGATATAATAATGCCTTTTAAAAAAGGAGCTATAGTTATGTCTTTAAGAAGCAATTGTCCTATAGTGCCTTTTGCTATTAATGGAAATTATAAAAAGGGTAAATTAAAAATTATATTGGGTGAAGCATATATTCCTGAGTCAAATGATGTAGAAAGAGAAACTAAATTATTAGAAGAAAAAGTAATTAAGTTATTAAATGCAATAGGTGATAAGTAATATGAATTATTTAAAAAGATTATTAAGTGGGGAAAAAGTTAATAAAGATACTATTTTAGAAGAAAGGGATGCGCACTTGGAATATCCAGATAAGGCAATGTATGAATTGCTAGAAGAAGCAGTTTTGAAGTATCCTAATTATAATGCTTTGGAGTATTATGGCAAAAATATAACATATAAAAACTTTTATAAAAAAATTATTGATTGCGCTAAAAGTTTGAAGACTATAGGTGTAAAGGAAAATGATAAAGTTACTATATGTATGCCAAATACACCTGAAGCAATAATTATGTTTTATGCTATAAATATGGTAGGAGCAGTAGCGTCTATGATACATCCTTTATCTAGTGTAAATGAGATAGAGTATTATATAGATGCCGCAGAAAGTAAATATGTTTTAACTCTAAATTTATTTGCAGAAAAAGTAGTAGAAGCTTCTCGTAGAAGTAATTGCAATAAAGTTATTGTTTGTGAAGTTACAGATGGCATGTTTTATGCTTTAAAAAAAGCTGTAAATATTTACACTAAAGTAAGTAATTATATTAATAAAAAGAAAATAAATGTACCTAAGGGTGATGATGTAATTAGATGGCCTGATTTTATTTTATTAGGTAATGGTTATAATAATGAATACAAAGTTAAGGCAAGAGGAGATAAGGAAGCGGTTATTTTATATAGCGGTGGAACTACTGGAAAACCTAAAGGAGTTAGATTATCTAATATGAATTTTAATGCTTTAGGAATGCAATGCTTTAAAATGACTGGCGCATCTGCTGGTGAATCTGTTTTAACAATACTTCCAATATTCCACGGTTTTGGTATAGGAGTTAGTGTACATACACTTCTTATAAGTGGTATGAAAAGTGTATTAATACCACAATTTAATGCAAAAGATTTTGTAAAATTAATTAAAAGACATAGACCAGTATTTTTAGCTGGAGTTCCAACTATGTATGAAGCTTTGACTAAAAATCAAGAAGACTCAAATTATTTAAAATGTGTAAAAAATTGTATATGTGGTGGCGACCTACTTCAACCTGCATTAAGACAAAAAGTTAATGATTATCTAAAAGCACACGGTTCAGATGCACAAATTAGAGTAGGTTATGGACTTTCTGAAAGTACTGCCGCTTGTATATTGACACCTAGTGGTTATTATAAAGAGGGTGGTCTTGGACTTCCTTTATGTGATGTCGATGTTAAAATTATGAAACCAGAAACTAATAGAGAATTAAAACCTAATCAAGTGGGAGAAATATGTGTATCAGGGCCAACTGTTATGCTTGGATATTTAAATGAAGAAGAAGAAACTAAAAAAACATTGGTTAAAGATGATGATGGCAAAGTTTGGCTTCATACAGGAGATTTAGGTTATAAGGATAGGGAAGGTTTTATTTTCTTTAAATCTAGATTAAAAAGAATGATAGTAACTTCAGGATATAATGTATATCCATCATATATGGAAAAAATAATAATGGCTCATCCTGCTGTTGAAGGATGCGTTGTTGTTGGGGTACCACATCCTTATAAACAACAAGCTCCAGTTGCCTGTATAGTTTTAAAAAATAATTATACACAAACTGATGAACTTACTTCTAATATAAAAGCATACTGTAGCCAGTCTATAGCTAAGTATTCAATGCCATATAGATATCATTATATAAAATCAATACCAAAAACTTTACTAGGAAAAATAAATTATAAAAAATTAGAAGAAGAATGTACTAAAAAATATGGTAGGACAAAATGAAAAAAGAAAAGCATATAACTGGTTATAAATTTTTTAAAGGCATATTGGGTTTTATATTTAAAATTTATTACAGACCAAAAATTATTAATAAAGAAAATATCCCAAACGAAGGTCCTATAATTGTATGTGGTAATCACCAACATTTATTTGATCAAAACTTAGCAATATTATCTACGAAAAGAATGCTTCATTATATGGCAAAAATAGAATATTTTCAAAATAAAAAAACAAGGTGGTTTTTTAAGGCGTCTGGATGCATTCCAGTAGATAGAAAATCTCACGATGGTAAAGCAAAAGAAGATGCAATCAAAATTTTAAATAATGGAAATGCAATTGGAATATTTCCAGAAGGCACTAGAAATAAAACAGATGATTTTTTACTTCCATTTAAATTTGGAACAGTTTCTATGGCTCAAAAAACAGGAGCCTTTATAGTACCTTTTGCCATAACTGGAAAATATAAATTTTTAAATAATCACTTAAATATAAGATTTGGTAGACCATTTAAAATACCAAATGATATGGATTTAGAACAAGCAAACAAAAAATTATTTGATTCTATATTAAATTTAAAAAAGCAAGGAATGAGTGAAATAGAAAAAGGGATTATTTAATACTTTACAAAGTTATAAAAATAGTGTATATTATTTATGTACTTATCACTTGGTTTGGAATGTCTCCAATTTTATACTAGGTTTTAAGCAAATATATAAGGAAGGAGAATTAATATGGCTTTAACAAAAGAAAGAAAAGCTGAATTAGTTAAAAAGTTTGGTAAAGATGCTTCTGATACTGGATCTATTGAGGTTCAAATAGCAATTCTTACTGAAGAAATTAACACTTTGACTGAACATTTTAAAACTCATAAACAAGATAATCATTCTAAAAGAGGATTACTTCATAAAGTAGGTCAAAGAAAAAGCTTACTAAATTATTTAATTAAAAATGATGTTACAAGATATCGTAAAATAGTTAAAGATTTAGGCTTAAGAAAATAAAAATTTAATAAATCGTAGACACTCTTTTTTGAGTGTCTTTATTTTGGGAGTTAGGTATGAAAACATATGATTTGTATGTAGGAGTTTTGAATATTAATTTAAACAGTAAAATAATAGGAAAATATAGAGTTTTGGTTAAAGGCAATTTAGATAGTGGTAAACTTAAAGATGTTTTAACCGGTAAAAAATATAGGTTAGAACCTAAAAATAGTTATATTCTTGGAACATATATAGATAAAGAATCAATTTGTTCTTTTAATCTTCTTACAGGGAATAAAGGAAAAAATCTTAATAAACAAAAAATTTTGAGTTTATATGATGATATTGTTTTAGGTGATCAAGATAAATATTTATAAATTAAAATAAAATTTAGTACATAAAGAGGAGGAGTAAGATATGAAGAAAATATATGAATTAGATTTTAGAGGAAGAAAATTAGTAGTAGAGATAGGCGAACTTGCTAAACAAGCAACAGGATCTGTTCTTGTAAGATATGGAGATACTGTTATACTTTCTACAGTAGTAGTTAGTAAAACTGCAAATGTACTTTCAGATTTTTTTCCACTAATGGTTTTATATCAAGAAAAATTATATTCGGTAGGTAAAATACCTGGTGGATTTATAAAAAGAGAAGGTAGACCTACAGATGCTGCAACACTTGCCGCACGTATGATTGATAGGCCAATGAGACCAATGTTTCCTGAGGATTTTAAAAATGAAGTACAAATAGTTAATACTGTTTTATCAGTAGATCCTGATAATTCACCAGAACTTGCTGCAATGTTTGGTTCATCTTTGGCAACAAGTATTTCTAAAATACCTTTTGATGGCCCAATAGCTGGAGTAAAAGTTGGTAGAGTTAATAATGAGTTTGTTATTAATCCTACTCAAGAACAGTTAGAAAACTCAGATATTGAACTTACTGTAGCTGGAACAATTGATGCTATAAATATGGTTGAAGCGGGTTCTAAAGAAGTATCAGAAGATGATATGTTAGAAGCTTTAATGTTTGGACACGATGCAATAAAAGAATTATGTGCATTCGAACAAAAAATTATTGATGAAATTGGTGAAGAAAAGATGGAATATGAAGTATTACCAATTTCAGATGATGTAAGAAGTGACGTAACTAAGTATTGCAGCGAAAGACTTGATGAAGCACTTCGTATTAAAGATAAATTAACTAAGTATAATGCAATAGATTCATTAAAAGAGGAAATAGTTAATAAATATGCAGAAGAAAATAAAGATTTAGAAGAAGAAGAATTAAATAAACTTTTAACTAGTGTTAAACTTGTATTTGGTGAAATTGAATATGAATTATTCAGATCTATAGTAGTTAAAGAAAAAATGAGAGCTGATGGAAGAAAAATGACTGAGATTAGGCCAATTTCAACTGATATAGATTTACTTCCAAGAACACATGGTTCAGCACTTTTCACTCGTGGCGAAACTCAAAGTTTAAGTGTTACTACTCTAGGTGCACTAGGAGAACATCAAATACTTGATGGACTTGATTTAGAAACTGAAAAAAGATTTATGTTACACTATAATTTCCCACAATTTTCAGTAGGTGAAACAGGAAGATATGGGGCTCCTGGAAGAAGAGAAATAGGTCATGGTGCTTTGGGTGAAAGAGCACTTTTACAAGTAATTCCAAGTGAGGAAGAATTCCCATATACAATACGTGTGGTATCAGAAATACTTGAATCTAATGGTTCATCATCACAAGCAAGTATTTGTGCTGGATGTATGAGCTTGATGGCTGCAGGTGTACCAATAAAAGCTCCAGTTGCAGGAATTGCTATGGGATTAATTACATATGGTGATGACTATACAATACTAACAGATATACAAGGTATGGAAGATCACTTAGGAGATATGGATTTTAAAGTTGCTGGAACAAAAAATGGTATATGTGCCCTTCAAATGGATATTAAAATTAAAGGTATAACTAAAGATATATTAAAACAAGCACTTGCCCAAGCTAAAGTTGCCCGTATGGAAATTTTAAATAAAATAGAAGCTCAAATACCAGAACCACGCAGTGAAGTTAGTAAATATGCTCCAAAAACTTGTGTATTTAATATAGATCCATTAAAGATTAAAGATGTTATTGGTAGAGGCGGAGAAACTATAACTAAAATAATTTTAGAAGCAAGTAATGTTACTGCTGTAAATGATGTAAATGCAGTTAAAGTAGATTTAGAAGATGATGGTAGAGTAGTTATATATCATACAGATAAAGATATTATAGATCGTACAGCTAAGATGATTAAAGATATAGTAAGAACTCCAGAAGAAGGAAAAATATATAATGCTAAAGTAGTTAAAATAATTGACTCAGGATGTTTTGTTGAAATTTGGCCTGGTTGTGAAGGTATGGTACACATTTCAGAACTTAATACAGAAAGGGTAGAAAAAGTAACTGATATAGTTAAAGAAGGAGACGAAATTATAGTTAAATGTTTAGGATATGATAAACGTGGAAGACTTAATTTCTCAAGAAAAGCAGCTATTAAATAGCTGCTATTTTTTTTTTCTTTTAATTAATTTAGCGTGTAATACAACTTTATTATCATTATCATAACAAGTAGATAATGTAAGTATTTTATCGTTTGAATTTATATTTGTATTAAAGTTATATTGACTTCTATTAATTAACATTTGACCAAATTCTTCAAAAACTTTATCAGAGGTAAAATTAACTTTTATATAATCACTTGTAGTTGGAATTTTATATATACTAAATATTTGCCATAATGTATTTTCATATTCAGTTGATAGTTTTACTATAAAATTATCTGTATTATTTACCCAAGATGTTGTTAAAATATTTCTAAGGGAACCAAACATTATTTTATTTAATCTGCCGTGTGCATATATTATAGTATTTTTATCAAAATCTTTATTATTATTTCTATAATCCATAAATACCCAGCCAGCTTCATTTTTTGATTTATTAAAAGAATGATTTAGATAAAAACTATTATCTTCAGCTTGAACAAATGGGTAATTTATATTAGTACCGTTTACTTGAATCCAACCTACAGTAGATGGATTTTCTTTTTTTAAAGAAGAAAAATCGACATCAATTAAATTCATTTTTATATAATCCCAATATGGATTTTTCTCATCTACATCTTCTTGGGTAATTATTTCAGTATTCTCATTATCATTAACTTCATTAATATCAGTTGTTTCATATATTTCTTCTATAACTTTATCACTATTTTTATTGTCTACAAGCCATTTAATTATATTTACAAGGGATATGATAAATATAGTTGTAAATACTAATAAAAATAATAATAAGATTACATTTTTCCATTTGATTTTTCTTCTTTTCCTTTTCATACGTCACCTTATTTCTATATTATTATATCAAATTTTTATACTTTTTAATATACATAAAATTAAAACTAATATTTTACTTAAATATAGTGTTATGATATAATACTTAAAGGTGATATTTATGAGGCTTAGAAATGTAAAAGGCGCTAGTAATATAATAGAATCTTCTTCTTATATAATAAAAAATTATAAAGACTATAAATCAAATTATAAAAAATTATTTTGTAATTCTAATCCAATACATATAGAAATAGGTATGGGAAAAGGTGATTTTATAATAGCTATGGCAAAAAAATATCCTAATATTAATTTTATAGGTATAGAAAAATTTGATAGTGTTATAGTAAGAGCAATAGAAAAGATAGATGAAGAAATTCCGAATTTAAAATTAATTAGAATGGATGCTGTAGAAATAGAAGATGTATTTTACAAAGAAATAGATACATTATATCTTAATTTTTCAGATCCTTGGCCTAAGAATAGGCATGAAGATAGAAGGCTTACTAGTCTAAAATTTTTAAAAAGATATGATAATATTTTTAAGGGAAGTAAAAATATTATCATGAAAACAGATAATAGAAAATTATTTGAATTCTCTATAATTTCATTTAATAATTATAATTATAAAATAGAAGAGATTAGTCTTGATTTATATAAGGATAATGTAGATGATAATGTTAAAACTGAATATGAAAAAAAATTTGTATCCAAGGGATTTACTATATATAAAATTAAAGTTAGCAAGTAGACATAAAATTTACGGTATATAAATATAAAAGGTAGAAAAAATTCAAAAATTTTGCTATAATGTATTTGGTAGGTGTATTATGAAACGATATATACTTTTATTACTATTAATAGTAGCTACTTGTGGATGTTCTATCGTTAGAATAGATACATCAGATATTGATAATATTTTAAATGTAATTTTAACTAAAGATAATAAGCTTTATAATCAAGTAGGGCAAGGTTATAAATATTATTTACCTGGCGGTGTGACTTATATAGATAGTGATGAGGCAAATGATATATTATATTGCAATGGGAATTATTATTATTTATATGTTGATTCAATAAGTTATTATTATAATATAGATATGAACTATACTGAAAACAAAAATATGTTTTATTCAAAAAAAATATTAAAAAATTCATCTTTTAAACATTCAGGATATTTGCAAATTGACAAGAAAGATGATTTATATTATATTGATTTTGTCTATAATTTTGCAAAAATAGAAGCAATAGTAGATGAGAATGATCTAAATGATACCATTTTGAATGCAAGTTATATTTTGTCTACTATTAGGTATAATAAAAATATTGTAAATGTAATGATGGAAGATGATTATTTTACAAATAAAACAGGCAAATTTAATGATTATAATACTAAATCTAATAGCGAAAAGTTTATTTTGCACAAAGATGAAATGACCAAGGAAGGATAGATGATTATATGGGATTTTTAGAAAAAGTAAAAAATATGTTTACTGAAGAAGTTGAAGATGATATAAAGATAAAAAAAGTAAAAAATGAGGTTACAAAAGTTGAAATAGAGTCTCCAGTAAAAAAAGATGAAGATAAACTTATTGAAAATTTTAGATTTAAAGAAGAAAATACTCAACCTATTTTTTTTGATGAGAGTGACTTTAATGATTTAAATCTCATTGATAAAGAAGAAAAAACTGTTAAAGAAGAAAAGCCAAATAAAGAAAAAATTAAGCAAAATAAATTTACAGAAAAGAAAGAATATTCATTCTATCAAAAAGAAGAAAAGAAAGAGGATGTAAAAGAGGAGAAAAAAAATTTTAAACCAACTCCTATTATATCTCCAGTTTATGGTATTTTAGATAAGAATTATCATAAAGAGGATATTGTATCAAAAAATGATGTAATTAATAATCCAAAAGAACCTAATGTTGATTCAATAAGAAATAAGGCCTATGGTACATTAGAAGATGAACTTGAAAATACATTATTTGGTTCAAATTCTATTTTGTTTAAAAAAACAGAAAAAGAAGAAGATAGTAAGAATGAAGAATTTAGTGATACAATTTTGACAGATTTAACTGATGACATTGGAAAAGAATTAGATGAGATTTTGATAAAAAAAGAAAAATACGCAGATGAGGAAAGCAAACAATTTAATACATATGATGAATCTGAAGAAGATTTGTTGGGATTTATTGATTCAACTTTATATAAAAATGGAGATGAAGAATAGTTATGGTTAATATAAGCGAATTTTTGGTTATAATGTTGTACTTTTTATTAATTGTTTTTGTAATAATAATGATATTTTTAGCAATAAAATTAATAGACACATTGAAAAGAGTTGATAGTGTTATAGATGATGTTGATAATAAAATAAAAACATTAGATGGGATTTTCAACATAATAGGTAAAACTACAGATATCGCTTCATCTGTTAGTGATAAGATAATATCTGGTGTGTCAAACTTTATTGGGAATGTCTTTAAAAGTAAGAAAGGAGAAAGTATTGATGAGTAAAAAAAAGAAAGGGTTTGGTAAATTTTTAGTAGGCGCTACACTTGGAGTAGGGCTTGGTATGTTGTTTACTAAAACAAATGGAGAGGAAAACAGGAAACAGTTAAAAGCTAAAGTAAATGATTTGATTTCTAAAGCGAAAGATATAGATCCAAGTGAGCTTAAATTAAATATAGAAACTAAAGTAAATGATATAATGGCTGAAATTTCTGAATTAGATAAGGAAAAAGCATTAAAAATAGCAAAGAAAAAAGCTGAAGAAATTAAAAATAAATCAGAAAAATTAGTTGAATATGTTGTTGAAAAAGGTAATCCTGTGTTAGAAAAAAGTGCTGATATTGTTAGAGAAAAAGCAATATTAGTTACTAAACAAATATTGAGTAAATTGGAAAAAGAAGAAAAATAATTCTTCTTCTTTATTATGAGGTAATTATGAAAAAAAACAAAGTAAAATTAATAATAATATTAGTTATTATTTTAATAGTATTAAGTCTTTCTTTTTTAATTTATAAAAATATATTTGCTTCATCTTCTAGTAATAGATACAAGGGTATAGAAAATCATAAAATTACTAATAATGAAATAAATAAATGCAAAGATAATTTTAAGGATATTGAGCAAATAAAAAGTATAAATGTATACACAAATTCTAAAATTATAAAAATAGTTATTGAGTTAAAAGAAGATGTGGATTTTGATACTATTAAAGATATATCTAACAATTCAATAAATAGTTTTAAAGAAAAAAATTTAAAATTTTATGATGTTGAAATATTTATAACATCAAAAACTAAAGAAAGTGAAATATATCCAAAAATAGGTTATAAGTTTAAAACTCAGGAAGAATTTTCTTGGAGCAAGTAGTGGTGATAAAAATGACAAAAAAAAATAGTAAGAAAAAAGTTATAATTATTATTTCTGTATTAGTAATTATAATAGCTTGTGCATTATTATATTTGAAATTTTTTAAATATAATAATAATAATTTATCTTTAGAAGAAAACAAATGGTTAGACTCAAATAAATATGATGTTGTTGATGTAGCTTTAATTAATAATTTACCAATTTTTAGTAACAATGGAGAAGGTGTTATATATGATTATTTATCGTATGTTACATCTGATACTTCTTTAAAATTCAATATAATACCATTTAAAATAGGGGATACTCTAGATTATGAATACAAACTTGATATCTCTGATAATTATTCTAAAGATGACATTGTACTTTTAAAAGATAGTTTTATACTTGTTACTAATAACAATTTAGAATACAATGATATCAATAAAATAAAAAATTTAAAATTAGGAATATTAGATTCAGATGTATCTGTGTTTGAAAATTATTTTATAAACCAAAATATTGAATTTATAAAATATGAATCCTATAGCAATCTAAAAGAACAATTATCTAAAGAAAAACAGAATATTCAAGATAACATTGCTAATACGATTGATGGCATTTTGATCCCTAAAATAATTTTTACAGAAGAATTAATAAAGGATAATTATAAGATTTCATATATTTTTGATAATTTAAATAAATATGTAGTACTTAAAATGAATGGAAATTCAAATCTTAATAATATTTTAAAGAAAAAATATAATATATGGAGTTTAAAAAATTATAAATCTAGTTATAATAAAAGCTTATTAAATAATTATTTTGCTTATAAAAATGTAAGCGATTTAGATATAAAAAAATTGCAAAGTAAAAAATATGAGTATGGTTTCATAGATTATGGTTTATATAACTATATGAATCAAAAGGAAATAAATGGTCTAACTAGTCTAATTTTAAAAGATTTTAATTCTTTTTCAAATTTGACTATTAAGTATACTAAATATAATAGTATAAATGCAATGATTAAAGATTTTAAATCTAACAAAGTCGATTTTATTCTTAACACTATAAATGATTCGGATAGTAATTTTTATAAAACAGTTGGAACCTATAACAAAAAAATAGCTATTATTTCTGCAAATTCTAATAAAGAAATAATAAATAATATTACTGATTTAAAAGATAAAGTAGTTTTGAATGTAAAAGATAATAATTTAGAAAATTATTTAACTATTAATAAAGCAAAAGTTAAATCTTATAATAATCTTAATGATTTATTAACTGATTTTGATTCTAATGATATAGCTATAATAGATCTTGATAATTATGATTTTTATTCATCAACATTATTAAAAAATGCAAAAATAAATTATATATATAATACTGATGAACAATATAATTTCTTAATTAATAATAAT
>JAUNNO010000024.1 GCA_030531425.1 bacterium | reverse complement strand
ATATAAATATTATAAAAGAAAAATAAATATAGAAGAAATAATTGAAAAAAGATATAAAATATTAGTAGTATTAATTATAGCTATTTTGTTGTTATTATTAATTAAATTATTTTACATACAAATTTTAAAAAATAAATTTTATAAAGCAAAATTAGAAGATTTAACGGTAAATATTGTAGAATCATCATCAACACCTAGAGGAAGAATATATGATAGGAATGGAAATATAATAGTAGATAATTTATCTGTCAAAACAATATATTATAAAAAGCCAAGTAAAATAAGTTCAAAAAAAGAAGTTGAAATGGCTTATAAATTAGCCGATTTAATAGATGTTGATTATTCAAAATTGACAGAATATATGTTAAAAGAATTTTGGGTATTAAATAATTCTAAAGAAGCTAATTCTAAAATTAAAGATGAAGAATGGAATAATTTAAAATTAAGAAAATTAACTAATAATGATATATATAAGTTGAAACTTGAAAGAGTAACTATAGAAGAGCTAGATAGTTATAACGAAACCGATAAAGAAGCTTGTTATATATATAATTTAATGAATAAAGGATATTATTATACAGAAAAAACTATAAAAAATGTTGATGTAACAGATAGGGAGTATGCACTTGTTGCTGAGAATATAAATGAGCTAGATGGTGTTAATGTAAAATTAGATTGGGAAAGATATTATCCTTACGGAACTGTTTTTAAAAGTATATTAGGTACGGTTTCTTCTAGTAATAGTGGAGTTCCTTATAATTTAAAAGATTATTATTTAGAAAAAGGTTATGCACTTAATGACAGGGTTGGATTAAGTTATATAGAATATCAATATGAAGATTACTTGAAAGGTGAAAAAGCTAAGTATTTGGTAAATAGTGATGGAACTTATACCGAGATAAGTAAAGGTGCTAGAGGAAATGATATAGTACTTACTATAGATATAAATTTACAACAAGCTGTAGAACAAATATTAGAAGAGGAACTTATAGCTGCTAAAGGAGAAGCATATACAACTTATTTTGATAAATCATATGTAATTATAAATGATCCTAATACGGGTGAAATTTTAGCTATGGCTGGAAAACAAATAATAGCAAATAATGATGGATCTTATACAATTCTAGATTATACACCAGGAGTAATTACTTCTTCAGTTACTCCAGGTTCAATAGTTAAAGGAGCATCTCAAATAGTTGGATATAATACAGGTGCTTTAAAAATAGGTGAAATAAGAAAAGATGAGTGTATAAAAATAGCTGCAACTCCACTTAAATGTTCTTTCCAAGATTATGGTTATATAGATGATATTAAAGCATTAAAATATTCATCAAATATATATCAGTTTTTAACCGCAATAAATGTAGGAGGAGGAGTTTATAGTTATAATGAACCGCTTGTAATAAATGAAGATGCTTTTGAAACATATAGAAACACATTTTCACAGTTTGGACTTGGTATAAAAACTGAAATTGATTTACCTAATGAATCATTAGGTTATAAAGGGACAAATAAATTATCTGGGCTTCTTTTAGATTTTTCTATAGGTCAATATGATACATATACACCTATACAAATTTCACAGTATATGTCTACTATAGCTAATAATGGTAAAAGATTAAAACCATATATACTAAAAGCTGTATTTGATTCTAAAGAAGGGACTTTAGAAAATCTTATATATGAAACAGAGTCAGTTAAATTAAATAAAATAGATACAGAGGATATTTATTTAAATAGAGTAAAAGAAGGATTTAGAGAAGTAATGTTGCCAGGTGGTACTGGATATGGACATATAGATGAATCAGCAAATGCAGCAGGAAAAACTGGAACATCTCAAAGTTTTTTGGATACAGATGGAGATGGAAAAATAGATACAGAAACTACATCTACAACTTTTGCAGCATATGCTCCATATGATAATCCAGAAGTAGTTTTTACGGTAATTTCTCCTGATGTATCACCAGAATGGGTAGGATATAATCAAATGAGTAAGGTAAATACTAGAATAAGTCAAAAAGTTAGTCAAAAATACTTTGAAATTTATGGATAATTTGCTATAATATATGAGTGATATTGAAAAAAGGAGGAGATACTATGGCAAAAAAAGGAGAAGCTAGAGCTAGAGTAACTTTAAAATGCACAGAATGTGGCCAAGAAGGTTATCGTACTGAAAAAAATAAAAAGAATACAACTGAACGTTTAGAATTAAATAAATATTGTTCAAAATGTAAAAAAAATACTCTTCATAAAGAAACTAAATAATAGGAGGAATTTAAATGTTTAATGTAAATGATATAAAAAATGGAATGACAATATTATTTGAAGATAATATCTATACTGTATTAGATTTCTCACATGTAAAACCTGGTAAGGGTGCTGCATTTGTACAAGTAAAATTAAAAAATCTTCGTACAGGATCTATTGTGGAAAAAAGATTTAATTCAGGTGTAAAACTTGAAAAAGCTATGGTACAAAAAGTTGGTATGCAATTTTTATATGCAACAGGTGATTCATATAATTTCATGAATATGGAAACATATGAGCAAATTGATTTAACTAAGGATCAATTAGGAGATAGCGTAAATTATTTAAAAGAAGGATTAGATGTATTAGTATCATTTTATGAAGGTGAATTGTTAGGAATAATATTACCAGCCCAAGTAGATTTGAAAGTAATTAAAACAGAACCAGCTGTAAAAGGAAATACTACTAATAATGCAACAAAAGATGCAACACTAGAAACTGGATTAGTTGTTAGAGTTCCATTATTTATAGAACAAGATGAAGTTATATCAGTATATACTGCTGATGGTAAATATGCATCACGTGCTTAAGCAAGTAATCTTGCTTTTTTTTTGCTTTTTAATTGACTTTTTTAGTACATTGCCAGGCCCAAAATATGTTTTGATGTATTTGTATGATTATTTAGATTTAAGTATGTGCAAGATGTGTCAATCATATAAATAAGAAAAACATATTACAGGAATAATCTAATATTGAACGTTATCTTTCTGTTTTACAGACACTGACTTCGCAACTTATTCAAGTGTGTTGGAGGCTCTGCAGATTGCAGTGGCATTCGACCAGTAATAACTTTATCAATAAATTAAAAGAGATTTAAAAAAATTTCTTTTTTTTTGATATAAAAAAGGAAATAATAAAAAAATATATAATGATATATATGAGGAGGTGATAATATAAAAAAATATCCAATAGTTTTACAAGAAGAAGTTAAAGATTGTGGGGTTGCCTGTATTCAGATGATATTAAAGTATTATGGTGGATATGTAAAAAAATCTAATTTACAAGATATGACAAAAACTAATAAAAACGGAACAACAGCTTATAATATTAAAGATACTTTAATAAATTTGGGTTTTGATGCTAAAGGTATAAAATGTAAATTAGAAGATATATCTGAAGGTAATATAGTTTTACCTTGCATAGCTAATGTAATAATAGATAATTCATATAAACATTTTATTGTTATTTATGAAATTAGTTTTAAACATAAATATCTTATAATAGGTGATCCTATAGATAAAGTGAAAAAAATGAAATTTGATGAATTTGTTAAAATATTTAACAATGTTTTAATAATTTGTTATCCTATAAAAACTCTTCCGATTGAATCTAATATATCTCAAATAAATTTTATTTTAAAACTTTTGAAGCCCCATAAAAAAAATTTAGTTAATATATTTATTCTTTCATTTTTTATAACACTTTTTTCAATCATTACTTCTTTTTATACAGAATACATGATTAATTCATTAAATTATTATTCTAAAACATACTTGTTATTTATATTTTGTATCTTCTTTTCTATACACATATTAAAAATAATTTCGGATTTTTTTAGAAATAAACTATTACTATTTATAAATCAAAAATTGGATTTAATATTAACTTTGGATGTTTTTAATAAAATTATAATGCTTCCTTATTGCTATTATCAAAAAAGAACAACAGGAGATATAGTATCTAGGATAAATGATTTAGAATATATAAAAGAGTGTATAAGTAAAGTTAGCCTATCTTTATTTGTAGATTTACCTTTAACTGTTTTATCTTTAATACTATTATTTATACTTAACAAAACTTTATTTTGTATAGGAATAGTTATGCTTATCTTATATTTTATATTAATACTAATATTTAAAGATTCTTTTAATGATTATATAAAAAAGATTCAAATTTTAAAAGGAGGAGCAGTATCTTACATAGTTGAAGCTATAAATGGATATGAAACTATAAAAGGGTTACATATTTCAAGTAGTATAAAGTCTAGATTTGAATATAAGTATGTTAAATACTTAAAAAAAGTATTTAATTTTCAAAACTTATATTTAATTCAAAATATGTTTAAAGATATAATTAATAATATTGGATTTATATTTATAACACTTATAGGATGTATATTAGTAATTAATGATAAAATTGAGTTAGGTACACTTTTTACTTTTTCTTCTTTGTTAATCTATTTCCTAGATCCTATAAAAAACATAATAAACTTAGATAGTACCGTTAAAGAATCCAAAAATGCAATTAATAGAATTCTAGATGTAATATATTATAAAAAAGAAAGTTATGGTATTTTTAAAGAATTTAATTGTAAAGAAATATTATTTAGAAATTTAAATTTTTCTTTTAATGAAAGAGATTATGTATTAAAAAATATAAATTTGGAAATAAAACAAAATTCTAAGGTTATGGTTATAGGTAAAAGCGGAAGTGGTAAATCTACATTATTTAAATTATTAGCTAGATTCTACAAAGCAGATAATAATAAAATATTTATAGGTAATGTAGATTTAAATAGTATAGATGAAAAGGTAATTAATAATAATATTTTATATTTAGGACAAAATGAAATATTATTTAATGATACATTATATAACAATTTAATATTTGATAATAGTGATAGTTCTAATTTAAATAGTATAGCTAAAATGTGTTTTATAGATGAGATATTAGATAATAATTTAGGATATAATATGCTAATAGAAGAGGGTGGATTTAATTTATCAGGTGGAGAAAAACAAAGAATATTTTTAGCTAGAATGTTATTAAGAAAATTTAATATTTTAGTAATTGATGAAGGACTAAGTCAAGTAGATATTCAAATGGAAAGAAAAATACTATCAGAAATGTTTCAATACTTTAAAGATAAAACAATTATTTTTATATCACATAGAATAGATAATTTAGATTTGTTTGACAAATTAGTAAAAATAGATAACGGAGTAATATATGATGGATGAAGGAATGGATAAAATAGATATTTATAATGATTCGGCAATAATATTAGATAAAACTACTCCTAAAAAGATAATATCGTGGATTACTATTTTAATATTTTTAACTACCATATTTATAATAATTTCATTAATCCCCTTAAACACATATAAAACATATATAGGAACTATAAAGATAGATAATGGTAATTCATATATTTTATTAAATGATTGTGATTTTCCTATAAAAAATAATAATTATCTATATATAAAATCTAAAAAATATTTTTATAAAGTTGAAAATATATCTGATGGTTATATAGCATTAAGTCTTAAATTAGAAAACAATATTAAAATAAATAATAATAAGGTTTTAGTAAATATTTTAGATGATAGAACTAGTCTATATAAAGTTATAAAAAATAAAATAAAGAAAGGTCTTGGTTATGGAAAATTTAACAGATAAACAAATGATGGATATACAAGGTGGAGGAGTTAATTTAGGAGTTATTGTAGGTATAGCAGCAGGTGTAACATTTATAATAGGAGTAATAGATGGTTTAATTAGACCACTAAAGTGTAATTAATTATGATAGAATTAAATAATTGTGAACTTATGAATATAGAAGGTGGAGCTTCTTTTATAACTGCAAGTTTTTTAAATGCAGCATCTAGAGCCATTTCAACTATAATGGATATAGGAAGAAGCTTAGGTTCTTCAATTAGAAGAGCTATAAATGGATCTTATTGTTCTATTTAAAAAATATAAAGTTATAATAATAACTTGTATAATACTTACAATACCTGTTTGGTTACCAGTTTTTTCTTATATGTTTTCTAGTTTATTAAATGTAGGAAGAGTTTGTGGAACATGTATAAGATTAATAAATAATAATACTTTTTGCCCATTTTAAGAGAGTTTAACTCTCTTTTTGTATTATTTTGTTTAAATATAAAACTTTTTCTTGTATATTTTATAATAAGGTGTTATAATACTGATAGATTTGTGAAAGGAGGGATTATATGTCAAAGGTAATAGTAAGAAACGGAAATGTTGATGGTGCACTTCGTACTATGAAACAAAAAAATGCAAGAGACGGCCTCCTAAAAAAAGTTAGAGAAAGACAAGAAGGTTATAAAAAACCAGGAGTAAAACGTAGAGAGAAAAAAGAAGAAGGAATAAAAAATACTAGAAAAAGACAAAGAGAGAATTATTAAGATTCTCTTTAATTTTAGAAAGGATTAGTATGAGAAATAAATTATTAAATGATTTAGTAGCTGCCATGAAAGCACAAGATAAAGAGGTTTTAAGTGTTCTTAGAATGGTTAAAGGTGCTATGCAATTAGAAGAAATTAATTTAAAACATGAATTAACTGATGATGAGTTTATTGGAATAATTAGTAAACAAATAAAAACAAGAAAAGAATCTATTGTAGAATTTGAAAAGGCTTCAAGAGATGATTTAATTGTTAAAACAAAAAAAGAAATAGAAATATTAAATAAATATTTGCCAGAACAATTAAGTGATGAAGAGGTATTAAAAGTAATAGATGAAGCTTTTAATTCTGTAAATCCTACTTCTACTTCAGATATGGGAAAACTTATGGGATTTGTAACACCTAAACTAAAAGGTAAAGCAGATATGAGTTTTGTAAGTAAAACAATAAAAGAAAAACTTTCTAATTTATAAAAACTGTAAAAGACAAGACAATTTTCATGATTTCTGAAAAAATTACTTGTTTTTTTTTTTTTTTTGCGATAAAATAATAATGTAAAATAGAGGAGGTAAATATGAAGGATAAAGGTTTTACATTAATAGAGCTCTTAGCAGTAATAGTAATATTAGCCATAATAGCTCTAATAGCAGTCCCAATAATAATAGATATTATTGAAGACTCAAAGAAAGAAGCACTAAAAAGGAGTGCAGAAAATTATTTAAAAGCAGTAGAACTCTCTATAGCAAAAGAAAACTTAAATGGAGAATTTAATCCAACAAGTTGTACTATAGAATCTGGTACAACAAAATGTGGGGATAAAACATTAAATGTAACAGTAGATGGAGAACTACCAGAAAGTGGCACTATAACACTTTCTAATGGTACTATATTAAAATCAGGAGAAACAAAATTAACATACAAAAGTGGAACATTAACATATGATGAAGAAGGAAAAATTGAATTAGGAAAGGCAAGTATAATTAAAATAATAGCTGAAACAACATCAGGAGTAGCAGTGAATGTTGATAATCAGTTGGTTTATTATGTGCCAGAAGGTGCAAGTGAAGCTATAGTATATGGTTACAAAGGTAATATTGATTATAGTAGTTGGTATACTAATTTAGATTCATCACAAACAAGTGGAAGTGTTACAATTCAATCTACAATAGAAATAAATGATGTGACATATCCAGTAACAAGTATAGGAAGTTATGCATTTTCTGGAACTTATGGAGGAAATGTAAATTTAACAAGTGTTACAATTCCAGAAAGCGTTACAAGTATAGGACCATCTGCATTTCAAGGATGTTCTAATTTGAGTAATATAACAATACCAACAAGCGTTACAAGTATAGGTGGAGGTGCATTTTTAGGGACACAATGGCTTACTTCACAACAGCAATTAAATAATGGCTTGGTAATTGCAGGAACAGTGTTAATAGATGCATCAAATGCAATAGGAAGTGTAGTAATACCAGATGGAGTTACAAGTATAGGAGCTGGTGCGTTTACATTTTCAGGGGCAAGTAGTATAACAATACCATCAAGTGTAACAAGTATAGATTCAAATGCATTTGGTTCTAATATGGCTTTTGGAACTATAAATATAAATAAACCCGAAGGTTCAATACCTGGAGCCCCTTGGGATGTGTTTATAGGTTTTACAACGATAAATTGGTTAGGTTAATAAAAATTATCATATAGATTTCTATATGATTTTTTTTGTTGTTAAAAAAAATTAAATAATGTATAATATTGTTTGGTGGTTTTTATGGATGAAATTATTATTAAAGGAGCTAGAGAAAATAATTTAAAAAATGTAGATTTAACACTTCCTAAAAATAAACTTATCGTAATGACAGGAGTATCTGGAAGTGGTAAAAGTAGTCTAGCTTTTGATACTATATATGCAGAAGGTCAAAGAAGATATGTAGAAAGTTTAAGTAGTTATGCAAGACAATTTTTAGGTGGAACTGATAAACCTGATGTTGATAGTATAGAAGGTTTAAGTCCATCTATTAGTATTGATCAAAAAACTACTAATAATAATCCTAGAAGTACTGTTGGAACTGTTACAGAAATATATGATTATTTAAGACTTTTATATGCTAGAATTGGTATTCCTTATTGTCCTATTCATAATAAACCTATATCAAGTCAAAGTATAGAAGAGATGACTAATCAAGTATTAAAGTTAGATATTAATACTAAAATTAGAGTTTTAGCTCCTATAGTAAATGGTGAAAAAGGTACTCAAAAAGATACCTTAGATAATTTAAAAAAAGATGGATATGTAAGAGTTAGAATAGATGGTAATGAGTACGATTTAAATGAAGAAATTAATCTTGAAAAAAATAAAAAACATAATATTGATGTTATAGTTGATAGATTAATAATAAAGGAAGACATTAGAACTCGTCTGTATGAAGCTATTGAATTATCTTGTAAAGTAGGTCATGGCAAATGCATAATAGATGTTATTGGTAGTGAAGAATTTATTATGAGTGAAAAATATGCATGTCCTTCTTGTGATTTTTCACTTCCAGAATTAGAACCTAGACTTTTTAGTTTTAATGCTCCATATGGTGCTTGTCCTGATTGTAATGGGCTTGGATTTAAACAAAAAATAGATATAGATTTAATTATGCCAGATAAAAACAAAAGTATACTAGAAGGTGGTATAGTTGCTTATAATATGGATGCATCTATATCTAATACTCAAATGATTACTTTAGCTAAACAATATAATATAGATTTATCTAAACCTATAAAAGATTTAAAGAAAAATGAGTTGGATTTAATTTTATATGGATCAGATAAACCTTTAGAATTTGATTATGTGTCAAATAATGGTAATACTAGACATACAACAGATTATTTTGAAGGAGTAATTAATAATTTAGAAAGAAGATATATAGAGACTAAAAGTGGTTGGATTAGAGATTGGTTAGATAAATTTATGATGGAACTTACCTGTGATACTTGTAAAGGTTCAAGACTAAAAGAATCAGTTTTATCAGTAAAAATAAATAAAAAAAATATTTATGAAATGACCGAGATGTCTATATCAGAATTATATGATTTTTTAAATAATTTAAAATTAAATGAAGAACAAAGTAAGATAGCTAATCTTATATTAAAAGAAATCAAAGATAGATTGAAATTTTTAATAAATGTAGGATTAAGTTATTTAAGTTTAAATAGAATGGCTGGAACACTATCAGGTGGAGAAGCAGGAAGAATTAGACTTGCTACTCAAATAGGTTCACATCTTACAGGAGTTTTATATGTTCTTGATGAACCAAGTATAGGTCTACATCAAAGAGATAATAATAGATTAATTAATTCACTTTTAGAAATGAGAGATTTAGGTAATACTCTAGTAGTTGTAGAACACGATACAGATACTATGCTTGCAGCCGATTATTTAGTTGATATAGGACCATTTGCTGGAATACACGGAGGATGCGTAGTTGCTAAAGGTACTCCTAGTGAGGTTATGGAAAATGAAGATAGCTTAACTGGTAAATATTTAAGTGGAAAATTAAAAATAGAAGTACCCAAAAAAAGAAGAAAAGGTAATTCAAAATATTTAGAAGTAAAAGGTGCAAAAGAAAATAATTTAAAAAATATTAATGTAAAATTTCCACTTGGTAAATTTATTTGTGTAACAGGAGTATCAGGCAGTGGTAAAAGTAGTTTAGTAAATGAAATACTATATAAAGCAGTATTTCAAAATCTTTATAAAAGTAAAGTAAAACCTGGTAAATATAAAGAAATAAAGGGACTAGAAAATATAGATAAAGTAATAGATATATCACAGGCTCCAATTGGAAGAACACCAAGAAGCAATCCTGCTACTTATGTTGGTGTATTTGATGATATAAGAGATGTTTTCGCAAGTACAAAAGAAGCAAAAATGAGAGGATATGATAAGGGGAGATTCTCATTTAATGTAAAAGGTGGAAGATGTGAAGCATGCTGGGGTGATGGAGTAAAAAAAATAGAGATGCATTTTTTACCAGATGTATATGTACCTTGTGAAGTTTGTAAAGGAACTAGATATAATAGAGAAACATTACAGATAAAATATAAAGATAAAAGTATTTATGATGTACTTGAGATGAATGTAGAAGAAGCATTAGAATTTTTTAAAAATCATCCAAAAATTAAAAATAAACTACAAGTTATGATGGATGTAGGGCTTTCTTATATAAAATTAGGGCAAAGTGCTCCAACATTATCAGGTGGAGAAGCAGGGCGTATAAAACTTGCTAAAGAATTGCAAAAGAAACCTACAGGTAAGAGTTTGTTTATATTAGATGAACCTACAACAGGACTACATACACACGATATAAAGAAGTTGCTTGACATATTAAATAGAATAGTAGATAATGGAGATACAGTAGTTGTGATAGAACATAACCTAGATGTAATAAAGGTAGCTGATTATATTATAGATTTAGGTCCTGAAGGAGGCTCTGGTGGTGGTGATGTAGTAGCCACAGGAACACCAGAAGAAATAATAAAAGCACCTGAAAGTTTTACAGGACAATTTTTGAAAGGAATGTTAAAATGAAATTAAAATTTGAATATACAAAAGATGATTATAAAAAATATTTAATTAAATCAAGGCGTATAAATAACATAGTATTATTTATAATAGGTATTGTAGTTTATTTGTTTTTAACATTAAATAAAGTATCAATTTATTTTCTGCCAATATTTATAATAGGGCTTATTATAGTTATATATTTATTAAACCTACTTTATGTTTTCGCACAATTAAAAGTATGTAATATGTTAAACTATAATACAATAGGAAATTATACTTTAGAATTAACTCCTAATAAATTTTCTGTAACATTAAATAAATCTAAAACAGATTATAAATATAACAATATAAAAAAAATAGTAGAACATAAAAGTTATTTTACTATAAAATTAAATAAAACAAGGGATTCTTTAACTTTTGAAAAAAATAAATTTACAGAAAAAGATTATATTGATATGTTGGAGTATTTTAAAAACAAAATAAAATAATAGAATGTAAAGAATAAGTAATTTTCATGATTTGTGAAAAAATATTTATTTTTTTATTTCACTTTTGTTTGAAGTGTGGTAAAATGATATAGTAAGATAGAGTAGGAAAGGTGATTTGATGAAAAGTAAAGGTTTTACATTGATAGAGTTACTTGCAGTAATAGTAATACTAGCCATAATAGCTCTAATTGCTACACCAATAATAATAGATATTATCGAAGATTCAAAGAAAGAGGCATTAAAAAGGAGTGCAGAAAATTATTTAAAAGCAGTAGAATTAGCTATTGCAAAAGAGAACTTGAATGGAGAGTTTAATCCAAATAGTTGTACTATAACATCTGGTATAACAAAATGTGGTGACAAAACATTAAATGTCACAGTAGATGGAGAACTACCAGAAAGTGGAGAAATAATGCTTTCTAATGGAACAATACTAAGAGATTCAACAATGATTTTGACATACAATGATAAAGCATTGACATATGAGTCTGGTAAATTAGTATTAGGGGAAGCAGATTTAACAAAATACATAAAATTAGGAGAAATATGTAAAGTAGTAGATGCAAATGAAAATAATAATATAGATGTAGGAGAAAAGGCAACATGCCAAGTAAATGATGAGAATAATTATACATTCTATGTATTAAGTAGGGAAGGATCTAATGTAAACTTAATATTAGATAGAAATGTATACTATAATTCAGATTCAGATTATGGTCTTGCAGATGAAACAAATACAGGGCTTGTTGCCTGGAACTTAAGTGGAAAAAATTCGACCGGCCCAAAAGATGCTTTAACATATTTATATAACGCAACAAAGACTTGGACAAATGTACCAAATATAAATTTAAATTATACAGATAATGAAAACACAGGTGATTATGGATACACAGGAATTGAAACAACATCAGGAGTAACAAAAATAAAAGATAAGAGTGGAAATTATGTTACAGGATTTGAACTAACAAACTTAAAAGCAAGATTACCAAAATATAGTGAAGTATCTGATGCAAATGGAACAAATAGTTATTTATATGATTATTTAGATTTAAGTATGTGGAACAAGGATCAATCATATAAACCAGAAAACAGCATCCCAGGAATATACGGATACTGGAGCTTGGCTTCTAGTCCCACTATTATCATCTATGCCTTCTATGTCAACTACGACGGCATTGTGAGCAACAACTACGTTGGCGGTGCGAGCAACAGTGGCGTGCGCCCAGTTATAACTCTAAACTCTTAACTCTTCTAAAGGAATGAGCAGGCTAATGTAAACAGATATATAAACAGTTAGATTAAAAAAATAAAACAAACAAAGGCAATTCTATTAACTTGTTAATAGGATTGTATGGGGCAAGCTTGACTTGCCCAAACTCCCAAAAGGATTAACTTTTGGGAGTTTTTAAATAACTAAAAAACATATAAATTTAAATAGAAATGTTAAATTATATTTTTTACAGCTAAAAAAATATTCAAATTTAAAGTAAATGAAATGTAGGTATTTGGTAAATTATTTTGCCGTTTTTCCTGCATTTTTTTGTTAATTCATTGTTTTAAACATTTGTTTGTGTTATACTTATAATGGTGGTAGAATGTACGAATATATAAAAGGTAAAATAGTAAGTCAGGAAAGTAATTATATTGTTTTAGAAAATAATGGGATAGGATATTTAATATATGTAGCTAATCCATATTCATTTGATATTGATAAAGAATATACTATATATATTTATGAGCATGTAAGAGAAGATGAAATAAGTTTATATGGATTTAAATCTTTTGCTGAAAAAAGTTTATTTTTAAAATTAATTAATGTAAAAGGTTTAGGATGTAAAATGGCTCTTCCTATGCTTGCTACAGGTTCAATAGATGGAATAATGGATGCGATAGAAAGAGAAAATATATTATATTTAAAAAAATTTCCTAAAATAGGTGATAAAGTTGCAAGACAAATTATATTAGATTTAAAAGGAAAATTAAATACAACTAGTACAAATAGTAAAGATAATTTTGATGAATTAATTGAGGTTTTAAAAGGATTAGGATATAAAACAAGTGATATAAATAAAATACTTCCTTCTATAAAATCAGATTTAGATATAGAATCTCAAGTAAAGGAAGCATTAAAATTAATGTTAAAATAAGTATAAAATATTGAAAGAAGGGAAAAATAAGTGGATAGAATAGTAACAGATGAAAAAACTTTTGAAGATACGTTTGAAAAAAATATTCGTCCTTCAACCATAGATGAATATATAGGTCAAAGCGAGGTTAAAGAAAATTTAACTATATTTATAAAAGCAGCAAAACTAAGAGAAGAACCTTTAGATCATGTTTTACTTTATGGTCCTCCAGGACTTGGTAAAACAACTTTAGCTTTTATAATTGCTAATGAACTTGGTAGTAATATAAAAACAGCTAGTGGTCCTGCTATAGAAAAAAGTGGAGATTTAGCAGCAATACTTTCTGCTTTAGAACCTGGTGACGTTCTTTTTATAGATGAAATTCATAGAATACCAAGATTTGTTGAAGAAATATTATATTCAGCTATGGAAGACTTTACTTTGGATATAGTTATAGGAACTGATTCATCTAGTAGAAATATAAAAATAGATCTTCCTCCTTTTACTTTAGTTGGAGCGACAACAAGAGCAGGAGATTTAACAAGCCCATTAAGAGATAGATTTGGAATTATAAATAAACTAAATTATTATAATTATGAAGAACTCCAAAAAATAGCTCTAAGAACAAGTAAAGTTTTAGGATGTGATATTTCTTTGGATGCATCATTAGAATTAGCAAGGCGTTCAAGAGGTACACCTCGTATTTGTAATAGATTATTTAAAAGAGTAAGAGATTTTGCTATGGTAATGGGTAATGGTTATATAGATTTAGAAATAACAAAAATGGCACTAGATAAATTAAAAGTAGATGAACTTGGTTTAGATGAGACCGATTATCACTTATTAAAATCTATAATAGAAAAATTTAATGGTGGCCCTGTTGGAATTGAAGCAATAGCTTCTTCAATAGGAGAAGAACAAACTACAATTGAAGATGTTTATGAGCCATATTTACTTCAAACAGGACTTCTTAAAAGAACAACAAGAGGTAGAATGGTTACAAAAAAAGCTTATGAACATCTAAATATACCTTATGAAGAAAAATAGGAGAACGCATGAAAAATAAAAGTATAATAGTAGTATTATTTTTAATTATAGTGATATTTATAGGTGTATTTTTACTAAATAGGCCTAAACCTAAGAAACAATTAAAAGATAATATTATTAAAAAAGAAGAAGTAAAAGAAGAAAAAAAAGAGTTAACCATTGATGATTATAAAAATAATAATGTTAATGAATTAGGTGAAGTTCCAATTATGATGTATCATGGAATTCACAATAAAAAAAATAGTGAAACAGAGTATACTGGTGGTAATGTTGATAGGGATGGATACCAAAGAACTTCTGAAGCTTTTAGAGCTGATTTAGAGTTTTATTATCAAAATAATTATAGAATGATTAGATTAACAGATTATGTAGATGGTAATATCGATGTAGAATTAGGTAAAAGCCCAATTATTTTAACCTTTGATGATGGACTTGAAAATAATATAAAAGTAACAGGACTAGATAAAGATGGAAATATAATAATAGATCCTAATTCTGCAGTAGGAATATTAGAAGAATTTAAAACTAAATATAAAGACTATAATGTTACTGCTACTTTCTTTGTAAATGATGAACTTTTTAATCAAGATGAATATAATGAAAAAATTTTAAAATGGTTAGTAGATAATGGTTATGATATAGGTAATCATACAAATAGTCATGTTAATTTTAGTAAATGTGATACTTTAAAATCAGAAGAAGAAGTTGGAAGCATATATTCAAAATTAGATTCTATTATTAAAGATAAATATGTAAATATAGTAGCTCTACCTTTTGGTTCTCCATATAGCTTAGATCATGAAAATATGTCTCATATATTTACATCTACATATAATGGAAAGACATATGAAACAAAATCTGCCCTAAGGGTAGGTTGGAAAGCAGAATTATCTCCTTTTGATTTAGATTTTAATCCTAAGTTTTTAAAACGTATAAGAGCATATGATAATAATGGAGTTGAATTTGATATTGAGATGAATTTTAATTTGCTTGAGAGTGTTAGATATATATCAGATGGTGATAAAAATAAAGTAGTTATTCCTGAATATAAAAAAGAAAGTCTAAATAATGATATAAAAAAAGAAATAATTAAGTATTAACCCATTTAAAAAAACAAAATATTGTGGTATACTTAGTGTAGTATTAGAATAAATTAGGAGGATTAATATGGCTTTGAATAATAATTTTTATTCTGACATAATAGAAAATGAAAAAAAATGGGATCAAATGATAAATAGTAATTTATTAAATATATACTATATTAAAGCTCCCAATGGTATTAGAAATTTTTATTTAGAAAAACTTAGTGAAATAAAAAAAGAATATAATTCTAGTGATAATGAAATGATTAATGGAATAATTAAAATACTATCTAATATTATATTAAAAATAGATTCTCTAATAGAAACTTATAATAAAGGTGAGACTGTTGATATTAACTCATTATCAAATTTATTTTATTCTAATATAATAAATAATAATATTTCAAATAATAATTTACATGAAAAAATACAGAATTTAAAAGCTCTAAAAAATGAATATACTAATAGTAATGATTTAAATCAAATGAAAAAAAGTGTTTAAAACACTTTTTTACTTTTCTACTTTATTTAAAGTTCTTTTTTCTCTAGCACTCATTCTTACTTTAGTACCATCTTCTAAAGTAACTAATTGTAAATTTACTTTTTGAGAATGTTTAGTTGCTCTACAAGAATGAGATCTTCTATTTCCAGATAATGGTTTTTTACTTGTTGCTTTAACTGCCATATTATTCCTCCGTTCAAAGTTTTTCTCCCTATGCCAATTAAGTTTATCATATTTAAAAAGATAAGTCAAATATTTTAAATAAATTATTTAAAATAAAGATTATTTATAGTAAAATATATGTAGGAGGGATATTATGTATACACCACTTTATATAAAAACAGATAATAGCTTACAAGAATCTTTAATAACTGTTGATAGTTTAATTAAGTTTGCAAAAGAAAAAAACATAAAATCTCTTACTATTACTGATAATAATATGTATGGTGTTATGGATTTTTATATGAAGTGTATATCTAATAATATAAAACCAATTATAGGATTAGAAATTGTGTATAACTTAAAAAAAATAGTTTTATACGCTAAAAATTATGAAGGTTATAAAAATTTACTTAAGTTATGCACGCTTTCTAGTGAAAAAGAAATAGATATAGAAAATATAAAAGATTATTCTAGTGATTTACTTTGTATACTTCCATATTCTAGTATAAATAATTATGATATTTTGAAAAAAATATATAAAGATATATTTATAGGATATAAAAATATAGATGAATTTAAATCTATAGATAATAAAAATAGTATATATATGAATGAGACTTTATATTTTAATAAAAGCGATTACAAATATATAAGATATATAAAAGCTATAAAGAGTTCAAAAACTATAGATTTTATAGAAGATATTGATTTAAATAATTATATATTAGATGAAGATGATTTTAATAATTTATATAAAGAAAGTATATCTAATAATCATTTAATAGGCGAGTTATGTAATATAGATATTCCAATGCATCAAGATTTAATGCTTAAATATACAAATGAATTAAATATTGACAGTTTCTCATATTTAAAGAAAAAATGTATAGAAGGTTTGAAAGATAGATTTGGTACTACTGTAAATAAAATATATAAATCAAGATTAAAATATGAACTTGATATAATAAATAAAATGGGATTTTGTGATTATTTTTTGATAGTAGCTGATTATGTAAATTATGCTTTAAATAATAATATAATAGTTGGAACAGGACGTGGTAGTGCAGCAGGATCTTTGGTATCATATTGTCTTAAAATTACAGATGTAGATCCGATTAAATATGATTTATTATTTGAACGTTTCTTAAATCCAGAACGTGTAAGTATGCCGGATATTGATATAGATTTTGAACATACAAAAAGAGAAGATGTAATTAATTATTGTATAAATAAATATGGAGAAAAAAAAGTTGTACCTATAATTACATTTGGAACTTTAGGTGCTAAACAAGCTTTAAGAGATGTAGCTAAAGCATTAAATATAGAACCTAATTTAATAGATAATTTGTGTAAATTAATAGATTCTAAATTAGACTTAAAAGAAAATTATAATACTAATAAAAAAATAAAAGTTCTAATAGATAGATATGAAGAATTAAAAAAATGTTATAATATTGCGCTAAAGTTTGAAGGCTTAAAAAGACATACTTCTATACATGCTGCAGGTATTATTATGTCTAATATTGATTTGGATCTTGTTATACCTTTAGATAAATCAAAAGGATTTTATGTAAGTGGTTATGATATGACATACCTAGAACAACTTGGACTTTTAAAAATGGATTTTTTAGCTATTAAATATTTAACTACAATACATAATATTATTGATAGTGTAAACAAAGATTATAATTTAAATATTAAATTTAATGAAATTCCTTTGAATGATAAAAAAGCACTAAATATATTTAATAAAGCTGATACTTTAGGTATATTTCAGTTTGAATCAGATGGTATGATAAATTTTTTAAGAAAACTTAAAGTAACTAGTATGGAAGATTTGTTTGCAGCAATTGCTCTTTTTAGACCTGGACCTATGGAAAATATAAAAACATATATAAATAGAAAAAATGGTTTAGAAAAAATAGATTATATAGATCCTAGTTTAACTGATATATTAAAGTCTACCTATGGAATTATGATATATCAAGAGCAAATTATGCAGATAGCTCGCACAATGGCAGATTATACTTTAGGTGAGGCTGATATTTTAAGAAAAGCTATGAGTAAAAAAAAGATAGATTTATTAGTCTCTGAAAAAGAAAAATTTACATTTAGAGCTATAAAAAAAGGTTATAATCCTTTAACGGTTAATAAAGTATATGACTTAATGCTTAAATTTGCTTCTTATGGGTTTAATAAATCACATTCTATAGCTTACTCAATTGTTGCTTATAAAATGGCTTATTTAAAAGCATATTATCCAAAATGCTTTATTACATATTTACTTTCAATGGAAATAAATGATAATACTAAAATTAAACAATATATATATGAGGCAAAAAAGAATGACATAAATATATTAAAACCAGATATAAATTTAAGTGAAAGAAATTATAAAATAGAATCATCAGGTATAAGATATCCTTTATCAGGTATAAAAAATGTAGGAGTTCAGGCTCTAGATTTAATAATAAAACAAAGGGATATAAAAAAATATAGTGATATATATGATTTTGTATGTAGGTGTTATGGAAAAAGTGTTACATCAAAAACACTAGAATCACTTATATATGCTGGAGTATTTTCGAGTTTTAATTATAATAAAAAAACATTGATTACTAATCTAGATTCAATAATTAATTATGGTGAACTTATTAAAGATTTAGATAGAAATTATGTATTAGAGCCAGAAATTATAAGAGTAGATGAGTATAGTAAAAAAGAATTATTAAATCAAGAATTAGAAGTATTTGGTATGTATTTGACTGATAATCCTATAACTGATTTAAAACTTAAATATAAAAATATAACTAATCTAAATCTATTAGAATTAAATTTTGATAAAATAATAAATGTAATAGTATATGTAGATAAAGTAAAAGAAGTTACAACATCAAAATCAGATAAAATGTCATTTATATCGGGTAGTGATGAGGTTTCTAATATTGATATAGTGCTTTTTCCTAAAATATATGAAAAATATAATGATATAGTAAAAGGGGATATATTATGTATAAAAGGAAAAGTAGAAAAAAGATTTGATAAATATCAATTAGTTGCAAATGAAATTGTAAAATTTAAGGAGTAAAAATGAAATTATTATAAATGAAAATAAAATACTATTAGTAAAAAAAGTTGGTGGACCATATGATGGTAAATTAGATTTGCCTGGAGGAACTATTGAATTTTTAGAAAAACCAGAAGATACTTTAATAAGAGAAATAAAAGAAGAAACAAAACTAACTATAACAGATTTTAACTTGCTAACAGTAGATTCTATTAATTTAAGTTGGATACATAAAACTAAACAAGAGAATATAAAACATATATTTATTTTATATAAAATAAATGATTATACTGGTAAAATTAAAGAAAAAATAAAAATAGATAATAATAATGATGATTCAAAAGGAGCTTTATTTTACGATGTAAATTTATTAAAAGAAAATGAATTATCAAATATAGCTTATTATGCTATAAATTTTTTAAGAGGTGGTAGTTATTAAAGAATATGAATTAATAAAAAATGAATTAAATGAACTTATAATAGAAAAAAATAATTTTTTTAAAAATTTAAAAAAATCTAAGATATTCAAGAAAAAATTTAGAAATAAAGAAGATTTAGTATATAAATATAATTTA
>JAUNNO010000023.1 GCA_030531425.1 bacterium | reverse complement strand
TCATTTCATCATCTTTATCTTGTGACATTGCTTTTATAAAATCTAATATTCCAAGCCCTATTACTAGTACTGGTATTATATATTTTAGCCATCTTACTATATTTGATATATATATTATGAGTTTTGATGAAAATCCACATTCACCAACCGGTTCATCAGATAATAATATATCAAACATAGATATTAATTTAAAACATTCTCTAACACAATCATTTGGATCTGAATAATTAAGATTTTGAAAAATAACCGAACAATAGTTTTTTAGATTAGTTACATGATCATTATATATTGATTTAGAATTCATATCTCCTTCACCATAGTTAAGATATTTTTCATAATATGATTGTAAAGATCCACATTTAAATTCACTAGCAAAATCTTGTGATAAAATGCAATTATTATCATAACTATCTTTAAAATCATAATAAATTGCAGAATACCCACGAGTACCTCTATCAATATAACACAAACTTGTTGGACATGAATATTGATTTTTATTTAAATAGTCCATAACATCAAGCAATTCAGGATCTAAAGCTGATTTATTAACATATATAGCTGGAATATTAGTTTCATATTCATTTTCATTAAAACTTAAATAAAAATTTTTATAGTGGCAAGTTTTTATCCAATTATTAGCTTTATTATTTTCTGAATCAAAGTTTTCAGAAAAAACCTTGGATTCAGAATCTGAATATTTATATGTATTACAATAAAAATTTGGATCTAAACACGTATCTTTTGATATAAGATAACTTTTTGTAACTTCCCTAGTATCTCCATTTGTACTCATATGATGGGAAAATTTCAAATTAAAATTACAACTAAAATTATTATCTTTATCAAAAAATGATTCATAAGACAAATCTGTCCTTACTATATCGTTAATTGACGCTCCAGTAACTGACTTAGATGGCTCATATTCCCCTTTTTTAGATAAATTTATATTATAATTTTTATCTATTAATATTTCAATTTTTTTACTTGAGTCTGATTCTAAATTATATACACATTTTGCTATCAATTCATCATCCTCAACAGCATAAACCAATTCTATATTTTTCAGCATAAAAAAGCTAAAGAAAAAAATTAATAATAAAAATATTTTTTTCATTAAATCACCTAATAAAATTATACTCCAAAAAAACAAAATAATCAAATATAATTCTACCAATCATTACTAAATGTTAATTTTTATTCGGATTTAAGTTTTATTATTGAAACCTGAAATAAATTTGACTGTATTGCACTTTATGAAAATTTAATTTATTATAAATAACAAATTTTTGTTTTGTTCAGGAAAAATTTATTTTTATTAGGCAAGTTTTTTATTAACAATATATTTTAATTGTTAATTATTAATAATTAACATAAAAGAACAAAAAATTTGAATTCTCGATACAAATAAAAGAATGGGAATAAATTTAAAATTTATATAAAATGAAATAAGTTTAAAAAATTGAAATTTGTCAAATATTCATAGTGTAAAACTATACATATTTTATATAAAAATTAAAAGACTTATTTCAATTTTTACATATTTTTACTGAAATAAGTCTGAACTTTTCAATTCCTTTCAAAAAAAACTGAAATTACTCTAAAAATTGGAATAAATTATTATTACAATATTTAATAAATATTGTAATTATATATTTAACTATCCATTTAATATCCAAGATTCATAACCACCTGATACATTTACAACATTATATCCCATATTAGTTAATATAGAGCACATTTTTCTGCTTTGAATACCTTTTTGACAATATACATAATAGACTTCATTTTTTGACAAATATTTATCTGGTTTTATTAATAGATTTTCCATAGGTATATTAACAGCGTTTATTATATGATTATTATTATATTTTTCTATACTTCTTATATCTATTATTTTAGGATTATTTAAATATTTTAAGTCGTTTGCAGATATACTTTTAAACATAAATAACCACCCTAATACATTATATGAGGATGGTTATAAATTATAAAGTTAAATAGTTTATTCGTCAGAAAAGAAATCATCAAAAAATTGATCATCTGTAATTTTTTTGTCATTAAATGAACCGCTAGTTGAAGTACCATTATTTGGTTTAAAATCTATAACTGAATTATTTGGTGTATCGTTCTTAATATTTTCTTTGTTATTATTTGAATCAAGTTTAGCTTGTTCTTGCCTTTCTTCTTCTTCTAATTCAGCTATTTTAGCATCTATCCTTTTTACTAAATCATCAACATCAAATCCACCAGAATTTGAAGTATTATGAGTTTGTGGCCTAATAGGTGGCATAAATGGATTAAAACTATTACCACCTGTAGGGCTATCAAATCCCCCATCATTACTTAACATGCTGTTGATTTTATCTTCTCTTTTTTTATTTACAAAAGATTTAAGATCAAAAGTTTGAATTTCTCTCTTTTCTCTATTAGGATATGGTGCTTTTGGAAAATTATGTCCCCAATTCATTTTAAAATTTGGAGTAAATTTTGTCTTAAATGGCATTTTTCTTATTCTTAAAATTATAGTTTCCCATTGTTCCATTCTCTGTAGATCACTAACAGTAACTAAAGGGGTAGAAGATGTTTTTTCTTTTTCTTTTGACTTTACTTCACCACACATTTTACTAATCTCTTCTAATGCAGTTAATTCCGTACTTATAAGATAAACAGTATTTCCACAGTTTCCTTTAATAGTTTCTCCATTTTCCTTACCATATACTTCATATAACTGTGAAAAGTTTTGAATTATAAATGTAAAACGCATACCTCTAGAACGTGCAGCAGTAACCATTGTTGTAACATCTTTAAGAGGTGGCATATTGGCAAACTCATCAAGTATAAAATTAGTTCTGTGAGGAAGCTTACCACCTGATTCTTGAGCTACAGATACAAGTGTTTCATAACACTGCTTTAAGAAAATTGTAACTAAAGAATGATATGTAGTTTTTTCATCTTGAATAACTATAAAAACTGCTGTCTTCTTTCTACCAATATCACGCATATCGAAATCATTACTAGATAACATCTCAGAAAGATTAGCACGAGATGCAAAAAGTTGAATTTTTTGTTTAAATACAGATAATATACTTCCTTTTGTTTCACTCGGAGCCATTAAAGTAGAAGATGCCTTAGTATAAGCTGTACTACCAGGATCTTTATAACTAAAATAATCTTTAATATAAGTAGTATTAGCAAGCTTTTCTTCACCTACTGTAGTCATTAAACTAATACTATTAAGATTAATTTCTTCTTCTTTTGCATCTTCAAACAAAGCACAGGCAAGACCTGCAAAATAATCTGCAGAAGTATTTTCCCAAAATGGATCTTGTCCTTTTGCTGTCGGATCATGTAAAATATTGGCTGCTAAATCCTCCAAAAGTTCAACTGATTTATCTATATTTCCATCTTTATAAAGTGAATATGGTAAATACATTGGATTCCAAGAATTACCTTGCTGAGGATCACGAAAATTTAATAATACTATATTATAATCTAAACTCTTTAAATAATTTGCAGTATTTTCATAAATTTCACCCTTAGGATCGGTAATAATCATAGACTCATCGTGTTTAGCAAGTAAATTTACCATAGGTAAAACTGTTGTCTGAGTTTTTCCTGAACCAGTTGAACCTATTACTAAGTTATGATATTCACCATTATCTACAACTACCCTTTTTTCATTCATCATTAAAGGAATTCCTGCAGCATCTGCTTTGGGAGCTAAAGGATTAACTATTTTTACACCGTTATCATTTTTTATTTCGCTCTCTTTTGACCATCTAGCATAATTTTTTTCTTTTTTTTGTCCTATTGAAATACCTATTCCAGTTTCGTCTTCTTTTTCTAAAAAAACAGACTTTACACCTGCAAATGCTGCAATAATTCCAGCTAAAAACAAGACTAACGTAGCAGCTATATTTTTAGGCATAAATCCCATAAATAAATTAAGCGTAAAAGCCTCTTCATTTAAAAATGCAGACACATTTGCAACAACAAACAAAACTACTAATAGCCAAAAAAAGGAAAAAATTGTAAATATTATAACATCCTTCGCATCAGCTCTAAATCTCATCTTCATTTTATCACCAAATTTCTACAGTACTATCATCTAAGTAAACACTATATTGTTTTACCCCTTTTGTTTTAAATGCATAAAAATTATCATTATAATCATATACACCAAATATTATATATCCATCAATTTCTTTCTTATAATATTTTTTCATATTATTAGATATATTTAAATTATTTATGTAAACTAAATATGAATCATAAGTTGGAAATTTAATATTTTTATATTCGTCATTAAGTTTTTCATATGATAATTGTAAATTATTATTAATATAATATATAAATTCATTAAAATATATCTTAGCCATTTTCTCATCTGAAATGTATGTTGCAATATATTCATTTACATCATAATCCTTTAAATACTCTAAATTATCTTGAGGCTTATCAATTATTTTATTTAATATAAAATAAGAAATGCCAATCAATACCAATATAATGGCTAGTATAATAAGCGTTTTAAAATTCTTATTTTCCATTTTTTAAAACCTCCTTAAAGCTGTCAGCATTATAAGGTTCTACTGAAAAAGTCTTGTTTGAAGAATCTAAATATACTATAAAATAAGCATCTATATTATCAGATAATTCAAACGCATTTGATGCACTAACTTTACCATAAACATAAAATTTAGTTATATTACTATTTATATTTTGATAATACATTTTATCAGCCTCAAAATATGAATTGTCTAGGTAACCATCAAATATATTTAATACACTTTCTTTAGAAATTTTATTTTCTTTTTTATAATTATCAGATAAAATTAAGAAAACATTATCACTTTCTTTATTTGATATATAATCTACAAATCGATTAATACAAGAACTAACTGTATAAAAATTACTGTAATTTGTTACTATATATATTTTGGATTGTTCATTTTTTTTAGAATTATTAGTAAAAGTGGATATTAAAATAACAACTATCGCTAAAATTGCTAAAAATATTGCTAAAATCTTTTTTTTATCCATTTTATCACCTATCTATTATATACATATTCACCCTTGTTAAATAAACTCCATTCAGCATTTCTACGTCTAGTTAGACCTTTTTCAAAAATAGTTCCTGGCATATAAGCTCTAAAAAACCAATTACTATATAAATCAGAAGTATTTCCATATTTTTTATAATTTTCAACAAATCCTTTTATATTACCAGTATTATACATCTGTGATATTAAAGCTTGAACTTGATTTTCAGCTAAAGTGATAGAGTCAATTGCTAAAATATTCTCTATTGAACTACGTTTTGCTTGAATTTCTTCCAGTTCAATTTGATCAACTATCTTTTTTTCTATCTTACTACCAACGGGATATGAATCAACATTAATACCATATGAGGCAAATCTATCAGCATTGTGTTCTAATGTTACTCCTCCACCGACAGTTCTAACTCCATCTCCAATATTTTCAACAATGTAATAGTCACCATCTTCTGGGCTTGAACCCTCCCAACTATTTAACCAGTATAAAAATTCATCATTTGTAGAACTGATTGTTGGTCTTGGATTTTCAGGATCAACATAATTTAATGGATCTACTACAGAAGAAAACTTATTTTCACCTTCACGGACTTCAAAATGTAAATGAGGGCCAGTAGAAGCTCCACTACTTCCCATCTTAGCTATAACTTGTCCTTGGCTTACCGCTTGACCTTTGCTTACCATAATTGAATTTTGATGTAAATGTGCATACAAAGTATAATTACCATCACTATGTTGAACTATTATATGATTACCATATCCGTTATTTTTAACAGGCGTTCCACCACAACTTTTATCACCATATGAAACACAACCTGTAAAAACCTTTACTACAATTCCATCTTTTGCTGCAATTATATTTACACTATTTAATCCACTTCCACCGGCAATATCTAAAGCAGAATGGTTTTCAACCCCACTATTAATGACACCTGGCCTTTTACCAAAATATGAAGTTATCCTAACAGTTTCAGGATCACCCATTGCAAATAAATTACCATTAACAGAAGTTGTTTCACTACTTCCTATAGGCCACCAATAACTATCAGAAGAAGCACTATAAACTTGAGGTAACTCTGCATCCTCTTCATCATATGTGCCTGCTAAATCTTCATATTGTTGCTTTGTGTCATAAATTTCAATTATTTTTTCTCTTACAATATTTTCATTTTTAGAATCTATATAATCATAAGAATAAATAGAATTTGATGGTATAATAGACAAAATACTGAATAAAAATAATAATTTTATCTTTTTTTTCATTATACACACCTCAAATTCTATATTATTTATTTCTTAAAGAATTTAAATATTCAATTTGTCTAGAGTTTAAATCTGAATTTTCAATTATCTCTGGTACTTCATCCGAAGTTTCATTTGAGCTATTATCGATAATTTTATCATAATTAGGTTTAAATTCTGGATCATTAGGATCAATTATTACATTAATTATTAATTTTTTTTCTACTACTACATTTTTACTTTCCAATGTATATTTAATAACTTTTGTATCAATATCATTGACAAATAATTTATTATTTTCAAATAAATCATTATCTCCAATTTCCACACTTATAATAACCTTATCTTTTAAGTCGTTTTTTTTATTATCATAAGCAGAAATTAAATAACTACCTACATCTATCTCATCATATAAATTAACTTTTATACTATCTTCTTTTATGTTTAAAGTAATATTATAATTAGTTACAACTCTATACACAATATAAAAAATTATAAAAAGCAAAGCTAATGAAATGGCAATTATATATTTTTTCATTAAATGCCTCCATATCTATAAACATAAGTCCAACCATCATCCCAAAATTTTCCGGCTGATATTTCTTTTCCAGTTTGATCTCCAAAGTCTCCCGTTATTGTACCGTGTTCACTTCCGTGTGCGCCTACTAAAAGACCTTCTCCTATATAAACTTCAGTATGCTTACCTGGAGCAACTAAAATATCACCAGCTTGAAGATATGTCGTTGTAACCCTATCTGAAGACAAGGTTTGAAAAGGTATTTCTTCAAATCCAACACTTTTTAAAATTTTACCCATAGAAGATGTTGTAAAAGGATATGAACCTAATTGTAAGGTGTTAAAGCCATTATTTATTAAGCCAAAATAAACCAATGAACTACAATCAAAATCAATTAAACTTCGTCTATGTGGTTGACTATAGCCATGTGTATCATCATCTGCTATAGCTAAAAGCCAAGTTATAAAATCTGTTGTAAAAGCTGATGAACCACAACCAACAGCATTTCCTGTTGAAAAGTTATAATAACATTCTCCATAAGTTTGTCTTGTCTTTTCAGATGTATATCCAAATGGATCACTTTTTTTAGTAGGAAATGAATAAAAAGTATAAGTTGATCCATATCTATTTTTTAAAATGGTTACCCATTTTTGATATTTGCTTTTATCATTTCTATCTATTTTAACACCATTATTAGTAGCACTTATAATATCGTAACCACTTCTACCACAATAAATACAGTCATGTTCATCAACATATCTTGGCAATGTTCTTTTGCCATAAACAAGTACAGCTCTAACAGCTTCAATTTGATCTGTAGTGGCAATATAATCATTCATATTTTTTGGTGAATGAGCCCACCAACCAGAGTTTTTAACATAATTATACAATCCCTCTTCTATAGTTGAATAATCAGTTTTATATTTACTACTACTTTTTAATAATTCATACCTGTTAGCCATCAACGAAGCTTCCGCTGCTGCACCTTCCGCACCACTTTGCTCGTGTGCACAAACATTAGCAATTTGAATTAATTGAAGCTCTGTTAAATTGAATTTTGTAAATGATGTTGCTTGAATAGAAACATTGCCAGGTTTAAAGTATGATCCTGCTTCATTTGTTGTAAAAGGAATTGATTCTTCTAAATAATATTTTTTCTCAATAAATTCCTTTAAAAATTCATCATACTTATCATAATCAATATAATAACAATTTCCTTTTATTGATTCTGTACATTTTGAATCTGAGGCATTATATTCCTCTACATTAACCATATGTTGAGCTAATATCTCCATATCATGTGTACTACTATTTGGAGTTGATATATAGCCATTCCAATCTTTATAAAAATCCATTTCTGCTATTGGTAAACTTTTTGGAGTATTATTCCTATATGAATCATCTAAATTCGATTCAAAAATTTCATTATAATTAGTTGATTGAATTTGTAACGTAGACATAAGTAGAGGTATATCTAAATATACATTATATGTATCTCTATAAGTTTTATATAATGTATATAACTTATAGAAAAAATCATATACTAAATCTTCATCATATGATTTTACGTAATCACTAACTCCAGGAAAAAATTCACCTATTTCATTAATTTCAGCTTCTTGATATTTTCTTTTTCTATATTTAACTGTAGTAAATTTTAAATTTGAATTATTTAATTTAGAATCTACAAATTTTAAATCTCTTTCACTTACTGTATTAATATAAGCATTTTCATCTTTAGGATCATTATAATAATCATCTGGATTTTGTCTTGTAATTCTAGAATCGAATTCCTTAGGATCTTGAGCAACGCTATCAGCGCTTCCAATCCCTATCGCAACTCTAACAACTTGACTTGAGGCTACTAGCAAACAAATAAAAATTACTATAACAAATACCGGTATTGAAATTATAGCCAATACTTTCAATATTTTTTTAGAAATTGTATAATTAACTCCTCCACCATCAGGTGATTCATTTTCTATTTGATCTTGCTGCTTTTCTGTAGTAGAGACATTATTTTTAAGCGAAGACAAATTTGATGATGATTGAATTTGATTGTTAGTATTTGACTTTCTTTTACTTAATGCTTGACCTATTCTACTTTCAGTACCATTTCCTGAAGTTTTATTTATAAGACCTGGTGCAATTTTTCCGGCACCAAATGGAGATCTTTTTAAAACTTTATTAGTATCTTTACCAAGTTTTTTTGAAGCCTTTCCATCACTAAATTTATCTGCTGTTTTTATTGCTGTGCCAATTGCTTTAGCATAAGGATTAGAGGTTTTAGATGCGATATCTGCTGCAGTTTTAACTGCTTGAGTATCATTATTTATATTTTTTTGATTTTCTAATCTTTTTTTTTCTACTATATCCTTTATTGGACTATCAGAAAAATCATTACTAGATTGTGTAACAATATTATTTTGTGATCCATCCATACCTATTCACCAACTTTCACAGCAAATTTATTTTTATACTATAATCCACCACCTGTACCAAATGAATCTAATTCTTCATCAGATACAATTACATTAATTCTCATACGTCTACTTCCACAAACAAATAAAGCTTCGCCTTGAGAGTATTGTTTTATTGACTCTTTTTCATTATCGTTTAAATCAATTAACTTAGATAAATCATCAACCGCTTGCTTTCTTAATCCCATTACTAAATAATAAGAAGCATTATCAAAAATTGCTTTACCTTGCGTTATTACTTTAGGATCTGTAAAATCTGTTGGTTGCTGCGTAATTATTATTGTTCCAGTATTATATTTTCTGGATCTTCTTTGAATTTGTGCCAAGAAATCAGCGCCTAAATTATTACCACCGCTTAGTAATACATGGGCTTCATCAACCATCATAGCTGTGTTAATAGAGCTATTTAAAGTAAGTCCCCAAGCATATTTTAAAATATTAAAGAAAAGAGCATTTCTAATATTAGAATCCGCATTCATGATCTCTTTTATATTAAAAACTATAAAATTACTCTTAGGTTTAATTGTAGTATGCCCATCAAAATAATACTTTAACTCTCTAACTATTGGTCTTATTTTTATTTCAAGTCTTTCTAACACATCCTTTTCCTGACTTTTTTCACCCATAGCTAAAAGTCTTCCTTTAATGGTTGCATAAACATCTTTAAAAGTAGGATAATCTTCAGATTTAAATGTAGTAAAATCTGTTTCAAAATCTATACCAAATCTTTTATAAGTTTCTTGAACGATTTCACTAAACATATTTACTACATCTTCTGTTATAGATGGATCATAATATTTTAAGAAAGCTTTAATAGTTTGTAATGTTCTTGTTAAAATTGTATATCCTAGTCCTTGTTTAATTTCATCTTCGTCAGCATCAACAACAACTTCAAGTGGATTAATCATTCCAAATGATCCACCTTTTCCCAAACTAATAAAATCTCCACCAAAACTATTAGTCATTTCCTCTAACTCACCCTCGGGATCAATTGCTACTATCTGATAATTATTTCTAATATGACTCCTTAAAAGTAATTTAGCCGCAGTAGATTTACCACTTCCAGAAGTACCTAAAATAATCATATTAGCATTATTTCTATTATGTTCTTTTTTTATTTGATATAAAAATTGATTAAATAAAACAACACCACCAGAAAAATCTATACCAAGTAAAGTTGACAATCCTGGATCCTTTATACTATCAAATATAAAAGGATACATCGCTGCTATGGTAGAAGAAGGCATAGGTGTTCCTATTCTATCTTCTATATCCTGTTTACCATATATTGGAAGCATTGATTTTAAAACTTTATCTTGCTCAAATCTAAGTGGAATAGCTTTAAGTTCCATAGATTCTAGATAATTTTTAATTTGAAATTTTTTGGCATCTAATTCTTCTTTTGTATCAGCTGTAATCATGACATGCATTTGAAAATCATATACTTTTGATTGGCTAGAAGCAAAATCACTTACAAAATATTCTAAGGACTCATAATCTTGCCTAATTCTTTCTTGAACTGTTTTATCTTTTTCTTCTTGATACCTTTGTTTTAAATCCGCAAGTTCCTTATTAAGCATCTTACTAATACTGCTATATGGAAGAGGAATATGTTTTATTACCACCTTTATTCCTGCCATAGAAGTTAAACTGCTTAAATAACCAGGATATATAAATTTAGGATAAGATATAATTGTCAATATACAAGCATACTTATCACTTATTACAAATTCATTTGATTTAAATTCTAAGCCCTTTGGAGCTATCTGACTTTTTATATCATTCATGACAACACCGTCCCGAAATTAGTAGTTTGCCCACCATTTAAGAAATTATCTAAAATCATTCTTAAATCATCATTATTAGTCTGAAAAGCAGTTAATCCTGCACTTGCAAAATTATTAATTAAATTTCTTATTCTTTTTTGAATAAGATCATTATCTTTGTCCTTAAAAAGTAAAAAGTACTCAGTATCAACAACATTGTTATTTGTAAACATATTAGCTTTGTTTATATCTTCAATTATTAATTTTCTTTTTTTAGTATCATTAGTTTGGTTGTATAAAAGTTGAAGTTGAGATAAATACACATTAATATCAACAGGTCTATCAGCAACTACAATCCAAAATTCATAATCAATAGAATTATACACATTTTTTAAATTTAAAATTATTGCATCTTGCATACCTTGATCTAAAATAAATAAATTTCTAGGCATTATTTTAACACCTGTTACTTTTTGATTATTATCCAAAATAATTACACCATTGGATATATCCTTAACCGGTATATCAGTATATTTACTTTTTGTCTGTTTCTTCACTTTTAAAACACCAACCCTTCCATACATACTTTTGTCTTGTAGTATAAAACTCCCAAGCATTTTTTATAACAGTCCTAACATTATGATAATTAGGAACAGGCAAAATTAAAAACGCACAAATCAAACCGGGAGTAATAGCTGCTATAGCAACCCAAAAATTATCAACAGGAAGGAACATCATTAAAAGAAATGATATTCCTACTCCTATTCCAAATATTATTGCATCAACATTATTAAATACCCCAAAAAGTAACATACTTTTTTTAGCGTTTGCCGGTATTAAATAACTATTATTCATTTAGTATCACACCCTTTTATTTTTTTCCAGAAAGTGCATCTTGCATAAGACTTCTACGTTGTTGATGTTGTTTTAATCTGTGCTTATGTTCTTCATCTCTAGCTTTATTTTTACTTTCAGCCTCATCTAATGGAATTGGAGTCTTACTAACTCTACCTTCCTCATCAACATATGTAACTGTAGTATTTTTTCTGTTTTGTTCGATTTGTCTTTCCCAAGATTCAACTCTAGTTTGTGATTTAGACAATTCCTTATTAATTTCAGTTACAGAATTTCCAAATTCCATTTCTCTATTTACAGATTTTACCATTTTATATAAATCTCCGCCAGATATTTCTGATTTAATACCTGTAATTTTTGTATCATATTCAGAATTATATGCCAAAACAGCCGTATTAGAAGCATCAACCGAACTATTAAATTCTTCTGTTATATTTGAGAATGAATCAAAATCTGATTGATTATCTTTATAGAATTTTTTTTCTTCTTCACTTAAAGTATCTTGATTATTAATCATTCTATACATTTCATTAGTGACTGCCTCTTCAGAATCCTTCATATATTTTTCTTGAGCTGATTGAGCTCTCGCTATTACATCACCATCTATAGTGGTTCCGGCTTTAAAAATTTGATCGCCTATCATAAATGTTGAAGTTAAAGTTTCATTGTTGTGATCAGTCAAATATTTAACATTAGCTTCGTCTGCTTTTCTATTTGATTTATAATTTTTTTCATTTATTTTTCGACTTGCACGTGCATACATTTCATCAAGTGACATATTCACAGTATTTCCAGAACCATCATCATATGATACTTCAGTCATCCCTGCTTTCTTATATTGTTCCATCTCCATATTTAATTTAGCCATATTAGCGTTATGAGAAGCTCCCATATCAAAATCGCCTTTTTTAACGGTAAACTTCGAAGCTTCTTTTAATAATCTTTCACCTTGAGTTTTAGTATCATCAAATTTAGATTTTGTGTTTTTTCTAGTCGTTTGATCTTTCTTTTCTCTTTCAATATTCAATGTATTTTCCCTGTTTTTATTATCTAATGTTTGTTTTGCTTTTCTAATTTCATCATCATTTCTTCTGATAAAAGTTCCTTCTGATTCTAACGTAGCATCATCCAATCCAAATTTAGATCCAAGATAATCGAGATAAGAAGAAGTTGGAGACAAACCATTAATTCTTCCTTCTCTAAGTCTTCTGTTTACCTGAGATTGTTTATCTAATCCTCCCTTAAATCCAGCATTTCCGCTAAATCCCCTAAAAGCTGAAGCTAAAACTCCCGGCCCAGAACCCGCTAAAGCTTTTAATTTACCTTTAGCTCCTGGAGTAGTTGCTATTCTAGCCGCTCTATCAGCAAGACCAGCAGTTAAGGCTCCTGCTGCGCCAGTAACTCTCTTTCCCCCAAGTGTTTGATCTTCAAATTTTTTCAATGGATTAAGAAAGAATTTACCATCTCCATCAAGCTTAATTCCCAAACCTTCAAGTATTTTAGGTAATTGCTTAGCAAACATTAAAGCGCCTATTATTATAAATATTTTTATTAGCAAATTAGAAGTATATGTTCCATCAATTAAATCCACAATACCTAAATCAGTTACTTTACCAATAATATATATAGCAAAATAAAGTGCAAGAAGTCTAATAAACAAGCTCAAATACGTTTTAAAGCATAATTGATACCATTTTTTAAACATTCCATCTTTTCCACTTTTTGGATCAACATAAGAAATTATAGGTATAGGAGCAATAAGTTGCAGAAATGAAAGTTTTACACTTCTAAGCGCTATATCCATACAAAAATTTATAAGCATAAGTACAATAACAATTCCAACAGCTGTACTAAAAATAAATCTATACTCCATAACAAATACATCACTATCAGTGTGCGTCGTTGCCGTTACCATGTCTTCCCTGAAAAAAAGTCCAAAATTTTCATGTTCAAAACCAGCTACATAATTTTGTAGCATAGTAGATGTAAATTTTGAATTGTCTGTTATTGAATCCATTCCTTTATTTAACTCTTCATATGTTCCAGATTTTAAGCCAGAACATTCTTCATTAAATTTTCCATCGCCCAAATCCAAATTAACACAATTTTGCAAAGCATCTATTGAAGTGTTTGGAACTAAAAATGGGCTAATAGCCACATATGCTATTTTATCTCCAGCATTTTTCATCAAATTCTTACTTGTATCTTTATCATCGCCAAAAATCAACGCGCCTAAAGATCCATCCTCAATTATAATCGCTTGAAGCTCATAAGCATATCTAAAAACATAAGGAGTAAGAATCAATAATGATAATGAAATAATAATATTTGTTCCAAGTTTTGACACGCCTTTTGATTTATCTGAGAAGTCATCTGGATTTACTATATACATAATCAAAGAAAAAGTTACTTTGAACACCATAAAAACAATAAGCAATTTATATACTCTATCAGACATTTGAGTTATATCGCCTTGCGTCAATATGGAAGATCTAGATATATTCATCAAAAGGTCATATATAGTAGAAATAAAACCAAATACTAGTTTATCAATTGTATAAAAAAATTGCCTAATTAAAGTATGAAACCAAGTATTTAAAGATAATATATACATACAAATTCACCTTTATTCCTCTTATTATTTTCAAGCATCTAAAGTAAGATACAATACAATTTCATTATAACAAAAAAAAGTCAAATAATCAATATTATTTGACACTGTTTTTAATCATTATCTGTAATTTCGCATGCAGAAGTTGAACTATCTCCATTTATAAAACAATTGAAACAATTAATAACTGATGCATTATTTCCAGAAACAAATCTAATTATTATTTGTACTATTTGTATTACAAAGAAAACCAACACTGCAGTTATTGCTCTTTTTATAAGTAATTGTTGTCCCTTTTTTATTTCATCTTCTTTTGAGGCAACTACAGCTTTTCCTAAATCAAGCATTCCAAATATAATAAGTAAAATTGGAACAGCAATTTTAATAATAAGTACTATTGTAGATATTATATATGGAAAAGTACCTGCAAAGGTTAAATTTGTACTACCACAAGTATAAAAATGATTTGGATCAATTTTTTGAGCTAAAAACATAACATTCCTCCCAACATATATTTCTTAAAATTATTATATATTTTAATTTAAAAAATGTCAACCTATTTAATTAAATAAGGATTAGTCTTAGTACCAGTACCTTCCTGATACAACTCATTGCCATCTATATATATAACTGTATTATATTCATTATATGTATTTGTATCTTCTACATAGGCAATGCCATCACTCATCACAAAAGCTTGATATGTATTATCACTTGCAGCATTTAAAGTCCAAGTAGAACTAGCTACTAAAGATAAATAATTATAATTCTTACAAGCTTTTGATTTGATATCCTTGCAGTCAGGATCATAACTAGCTAAAGCATAATCAGATACATTTGGTAAAGACACCAATTGTTTAGGTAATCTAGAAGAACAATCTAATTCTCTGCTTATAGAAAAATCACTGCTAGATCTTTTACCAATACAAACATCATAAGCCATCATTTTTTCTTTTAGATTTATAGGATATTTTTTCTTATTTTTATATTCTTCCACGATATAAGATAATATCGAACTATCCTTATAAAGGTTAATTCCATAATTATGATCTATTTCAATATTATACTTGTTATCCCAAATCCTAGAAATGCCAGTAGGATCAGAAACAAGTTTTAAAATATTATTCTCATCTATACTAACAATTCTATAACTTTTATCGAAAATATTTAAATAATTACTTGGTTTATCACCTTTAAAAACATAAATACCGTCAAATAAATATAAACCAGATTCACTATTTGTTATATTTTCTTTTATTTTATCAACTAAATGTGCAGTTTTATAATTGTTGCAAGATAAATTAACTATATAATTTAGATATCCACCTTTATTTTCTTCAATAGATGAGCCATTCCTTCTAACACTAACAAATCCAGTACAAGAATCATCTTTTAATAGCTTTGATGCTGATTTTATATACTTTTTATCAACAAGAATATCTAAATTAACTATTTCATATGAACCCTCATCACTTAGTTTTATTTTTTCTTTTTCTAAATATTTTTTTGTTGCAGCAACCATTTTTTCTTCATACGAAGAATAACTTATACCATTATCAGAACAACCTCTTAATAAAATTAAAAATAAAACGAAAACAATTGGAAGCACAATTATACAAAATGCGATAATAAGCAGTTTTTTATCCATTTTTTTTAGAGCATCAACCATAAAGCCTCCTATTGTCTTTTGCAGTTACCATCTGAATTAACACCATTTAAAAAGCAATTAACACAATTAATTTTAGAACCAGATTTATCATCCGCAACTAAACTAAATAAAAGTTTAACTATAGCCACAATAAAGAAAATTAATACTGCTGATATAAGCCTTTTAATAAATAATGTTTGATTTTTCTTTATTTCATCTTCTTTTCCAGATGTAACACCTTTAAAGAAATCTAACATTCCAAAGATAACTAAAACAACTGGTACAGCTATTTGTATTGCCAATATAACCGTATGAACCAAATTTGGAATTTTTGGATCTATTACAACGCTCGCATTTTCAAACACATCAACGCATCCTTTTGTAACAATTATTTTATCATCTGCAGCAAATGCATTTGGTATAAAAACCATAAATGATATAACGATTAAAATAAATAAAACTTTCTTTTTCATAAATACCTCCTAATTACATTTATTATTAATAAAGCAGTTTATACAACTTGTAATATTTTTTGTATCAAGTGCATTTGCTATTAAGCTTATTGCAAATTTTACTATTACAACTATAAAGAAAATCAGTACTGCTATTATTAACCTTTTTATAAAAATATTTTGATTTTTTTTGATTTCATCCTCTTTACCAGAAGACATAGCTTTAAAAAAATCTATCATTCCCATAACAACCAAAATTGCAGGCGCCGCTATCTGTAATATATTAATAGCCATATTTGTTAATTCTGGAATTTTTGTTGGAATATCTGTTACATTACCGCAGCTAACCTTATCAGCTGCAAATACATAACTGATACTTATAATAGATGAGATTAAAAATGTCAAAATATAACTAATATTTAAAAACCTTTTTCTCATTTTACACCCCACAAGCGTTTTTTACAAAACATTCAACGCAATTCATTATATTACTTCCGTTGTCTGCAAATAGTGTTATTAAGAATTTAACAATTACTAATACAAAGAAAACTAATACAGCAGCTATAAGTCTTTTTACAAGTATAGACTGATTCTTTTTTATCTCATCTTCTTTTCCAGCAGACATAGCCTTAAACAAATCTATCATTCCCATTATAACCAAAACAATTGGTACAGCAATTTCTATTGCTGTATAAATAATACTTATAATCCTAGGTACCGAAGTTGGGATATCCGTTAACATTCCTCCACCACAACTAGTAAACTCCGCCGTTTGATTAGAATACATAGATATACATTCATTTGCATCATTTAACATACAGCCATCGCAAGAAGCGCAATTATGACTTTTTTCAAAACAAGTTTTGCAAGAATCAGTAGCCTTTGCTGTGCCTTTTTTGCTTTGAGAAAACAATTTGTACGTTCCAGCTTTATAATTATCAAATATATTTATACTCAGAATTAAATCATTTTTTTCTTCCATACTAGAAGGACATTTTGCAGAAAAAGAATGATTTGATGTATTAAGATAATAATTAGTACAATCTTTGGTAATATCACCATCAGAATAAATACAAGAATTGATTGTAATTTTTTTGTTTTCATTATCAAATGAAAAATTTATATTATAAAAAGAATTATCGGGTTCTAATTTTTCATCACTACCCAATTCACTAATTAATTTATTATTTAATCCTTTTAGTGGATTAAAATTAGTGAAACTTTCAAGTGATTTAGTATTTATTTTTTTATACTTACAATTAAAACTGGAACTATCCGAATCAGCATATACTTTAACAATGCCAACAAAAAAAATCGTTAAAATACATAAAAATAGCATTTTTTTTCTCATATCTACCTCCAGTAGGATAAAATTAATCCAAGGTACAATTAAATTATACTATTTAATAAGAGTAAAATCAATACATAATTATATTTTATTGAAACCAAGTTTATTTAATAATTCATTTAATTCTTTTAAGTCACTGCTTCTTTCATTTAAAGGTGGCATATTATAAAATATATTTAATCTAGATTCATATTCAAATGTCGAAACATCATTTCTAGATAATAAACTCTTATTTAAAACAACTTTTTTACCTTTGAGTGTTTGCAATACAGATGCATTAAATGTCATAAGTTTTTGCAATTTTATAATTGTAGGTTCAATTAAATATAAAACATCTTCGCAAAAACCTTCAGCAACTATACTATTATTAATATCTACTAATATAACATCTTTATTTTTATATCTATTAATAACTGAACCAATTTCACTAGTTATCGTAGACACCATATCTTTATCTTTAAAATAAGTAAAATCATTCTTATCAGCTTCTATTGCAACTACACTATAACTCTTACTAAGTGTTTTTTTCATCATATACACTAAACTAGTAGCTCCAGACTGTTTAGTAATATTTTTAACGCCAATTACTCTATTTGATTTAACCTCATTTTGTGGTAATTGAACTGATCCAGAAAATAAGTGCTGAGCTTGAGGATTATTCTTACTAGTGTTATTATCATTATTTTGATTCTGCGTAGGTTGAGTTAAATTATGAAATTTAGCAACATCCCTATAACTATTAGGGGTATTATACAAATATTGTATTCCTTCTACATTTTTAGTAAAATTATATATTCCCATAGAAACTAAAGCAGATAAAAAATTAGGACTATTTGTTAATTCTGAATTATCAAGTAACAAAATTACTTTATTCATGTCTAACGACATAGATAACTTTTGCAAATTACTTATATCTGTGTAATTTTTTATAGCTGTTATATCTAAAATCATTCTCTGGTAAAAGAAATTTTGAAAAGTAGCTATAATTTCATCCACTTCATATTCACCATTTAATTCTTTTATAATGTCTATTCCAAGATTTTCTAACAAAGATTGATTCTTATTAGAAACAATAACATTCATTTTATCTTCCCCTTTTTAATAATCATATTTATTATTATAACCCAACATTTTTGTTTCACTATACACAGGAATATTTATAATATCACCTATTATTGGAAATTCAAAATGAACAAAAGTTACAACAACATAATAATGTGTTTTATTTATATTTTTTTTCTTATCCTTATCGGTTGTATTAGTGCTTTCATATACACAATAACTATATGAACTATTATTAGCGGTATTTAAATTTACCTTTTCGTTAATACCATAACGGCTTAAATCTCCCACATCTCCACATAAATTATTGCCACTAATATTATAACCAGAACTATTCAAATATGAAGCAATATCAGTCTCAGAATCCTCATAATTTCCATATTTTTCAATAATTTCAACAATACGATTTTTCACCTTGTAAGCCTTGGCATACGATAAAATTCCTACAAAAAAAACTATAATAATTCCAACTATAAATACAGTTAAGTACATAAGTAAACTACCACCTATAGCTTCTCTCATGGTTTTACCTCCGCTTTATCATCTTCATATAATTTAGAAAAATCAAATATTCTATTAGTATTAGTATATATAGGAAAATTTATCAAATTATTTATTATAGGTATATTTATCATCATATTAGTTCTAATTCTATAATAGTAATAATTAGCATCAGTATCGATACATTCATATATACAATAACCATTTTTACCTTGACCATTTTCATTAGATACTAAATTACAAGAATTACCTTGTGCAGATGAATCGCTAACAGATTTCCCACAAATAATATTATATTTATTATATCCCAAAGATGACAATTTAACATTTATCTCTGAAACAGCAAAATCATTATATCCCTCATATTTTTCTAAAGAGCTAGTAATTACATTACCAACCTTATTACTTTTAAAATAAATTATAGCAGAAGAAATAAAAGTAAAAACAATAATAATAAAAGTAATAGCAATATTAAAATGGACTGTAGATCCTACACTCTCTTTCATTTCTACCTCCTATATATAACACAAATAAATGTATTTATAATACACTTATTTCTATTATAAATAATAAATAGGGAAAGACTATATAAGCATATATAATCTTTCCTTAGTTTGTTGTTACAACTAATACTATGATGCAGGTGTGTCTTGTACACAAGTCGCTGTTGTTTCATCAAAATGATATCCGCTTGCACAAGCTCCCGTTTCATTTTGTGATGTTGTTGAAACTCTATTCATTAATCTAGTAACTACTACAGTACCAATTAAAAGAACAACACCAATTAATACTATTGTTATAACAGTCATATTAGCCTCTCCTGCTGCTTCTTTCATTAATTCTCACCTACCTTCATCATTACATTTTTATTATAACACATATTATATATTATTTTCAAGTTTTTTAAATACCCATTGAAAAAAATATTAAGTTCCCGATTTTTTATTAGCGGGAATTAAGTCGTTGA